>JAHEMV010000306.1 GCA_024643455.1 Cytophagales bacterium | reverse complement strand
TACAAAGAAATATGGACTTTCCCGGTGATCAGCTGGATTTCGCTGATTCGCAATTATTCTGGTCCGGCAATCATTGAAGGATTTGCTGATAATAATATTGAATTTAAAGACAAAAATTCTGGTCAAGTGATTCTCATTAATCCAGAATTATCAAGTAGGAAATTCAAAGTAGCTCTACCACAAGGTGATTATTTGATACAATGCGGAAATATGAAATTTAGCCGCACATTCTTACCTGCCAGTGATTATGAACTGGATCTACGACCAGGAAAAACGGTTGATTTCGAAGTAGCTCAAACGACCAGTAAAAAAGGAGAAGTGACCATTTTATTAACTGCGCATGGTAACGGAAGCCACAAATTCACGATTAAAACAGATAATATAGTCATTAGCAATCCTGAACAGGAGTTGAATCTTAAACAAGGAATTACATCAACATTGAAATGGAGTGGGCGCCTCGAATCAAAAGAATCTCCATGGATAGCAGTTGTGATAACTGATGGAGACATTGGGGCACGTAAAGAAGTAATTGGATCTATAGGGGAGTACTAAAATTAAATAATATTATCTGATTTTCTGAACACCAAAAAGGTAAAAAACAAATAGATTCTAAAGACTAAAACTTCAATATTCAAAGCCGTATTTAAGTTTTATTTTTGAAAATGAAAATTGTTATTCACCATCTGGTAGGTTTAAGATTTGGCATTTGTAACCAAGTCGAAACAACTTTATGGATAACCGCAAATTAGATATTTTGCATTGGTAAGAATGCCGATTTCCATATTTCAACCATCTCCATTCATGCAAAATTTATAAATTATCAGGAAGTTTAATAATTGATGTTATGATTATTAAATTTTAAATGAATTTGTTTGACGTAAGAAATAAATAAATTTCATTATTTATAAAATGCAATAATTTCTATATTGAGTCCTTTGATTATTTTTTTGATCTATAGCTTATATGTTCAAAATTGACCTTTTTTTAACTGTTAATCTTCGAGGAATACTTTTTATTATACTTTTTATATTCTTTTCTTATTCCAATTGTTTTAGTCAAGAAGTTTTTCATAAAACAATTGGATCATCCCAAAATGATTTTGGTAGTTTATTTAAAGTTAAGCATGGATATTATTTGGTAGGTTACTCAACTGCGAATGGATCAGAGGACATGTACATTGTTCATTTAGATAAAAACCTGAAAGTATTATGGAGTAAATTATATGGTACAAACGCTGGCGATAGAGCAATGGAAATTATTCAAAAATCTGATGGAAATTTATTGATTTCTGGCTGGGGAAATAGTGCGTCATCTACTGCATTGCTCGAGATTGACTCGACTGGTAATATAATTAGTACTACCGGATTTGGTATCCTTCATGACAGGTTACATAAGATAATTAAAACAATTGATGGGGGGTATCTAAACTATGGTGAACTAGAAGGCTTGGTTCCTGGTCATAATAAAGTTGCCATGATCAAATATGATGCAGTTATGAATATCAAATGGAAAAAATATTATGACAATACAACTTCAAGTGATAATAACTCCTCATTTGAGGTATATGGAAGACGAGCTGTCCAACTTGAGGATAATGGTTTTGCGATATTGGGTAGCTATACCGAACTTTATGCTCCTTTTGACATCAGAAAAATAAGAGTAATACGAGTAGATAATAATGGAAATGAAATCTGGACAAGGGGATTTCATGGAGGAAGAATGGATGATGCTCAGCATATGATATTATGTAATGATGGAGGTTTTCTTATATCTGCAACAAGTAACAGTTATTCAAATGACACTGAAATATTACTAATCAAAACAGACAAGGATGGAGCATTGGAGTGGACTAAAACATATGGTGGGAGTGAGGATGAATCAGCAGGGCAACTTCTTCAACTTGACAACGGAAATTATATGATTTCAGGAACGACAGCAAGTTTTGGTGCAAAAGGGAAAGATTTTTTGCTATTTGAAGTTAATGATAAGGGAACACTTTTAAAGGCACATATTTATGGTGGAGAAAAGGATGATATTCTTTTAAAAATTGAAAAAGAATCAGACTTTTTTTTGCTTTCTGGAAGCACCAATAGTTTTGAACAACCTGATAACAATATTTATATTGTTAAAACTGAATTTAAAGAGTCAACAACTGATTGTAGTAAAGATGTCAGCTCATCTGTAAATGTAAAGGAGGTTAATTCATCTTTTTTTAACGAACACTACGCGCCAGGAGATTTTATATCTCCGACTGCTTTATATTTGAATACCTCTACTATACAATCCCATGAAATAGAACCATGTAGTGATTGCCCTGCTGGGAAAAATGAAAGTTATCTTTTATGTCCAAATGAGAGCAGATTGATAGATTATAGTAGTGTAACTAAAAATGCTGTAAAATGGGAAGATGGATCAGTAGAAATGGCAAGAGAAATTTATAATGAAGGAGTTTATTGGGTCGAATATCAGATTGGTCTTTGTGTAATCAGAGACTCGCTAATATTTAGCAAAGAATCTGATATAGATCTTGGCCAGAACAAAATAATCTGTCCGGATGAACAAATATTGCTTGATGCTTCAATACCAAAAGGGCTATCTTATTTATGGCAAGACAATTCAACGAATGCCTCGCATTCAGTTACCAAAGCCGGAGTTTATAACGTAAAAATATTAACAGATAATTGTGTTTTACAAGATACAATTGAATTTAAAGAATATGTTAATTATAAACTTGACCTTGGCGAAGACAAAATAATATGTTATGATGAAACTGTGGTTTTCGATGCTTCACTTCAGGGAGCAATAACGTATAAATGGCTGGATGGAAATACAAACTCAATTTATGAGACTTCCGAACCGGGCTGGTACAAGGTTGTGGTATCAACAGCTTGCGAAGTAATTTCAGATTCGGTCGAAATTAAATATCCTATGAAAAAGGACTTTTTTATCCCAAATGTAATTACCCCAAATGGAGATAAATTCAATGATAAATTTGAAATATCAGCAACAGACCTTCAAGTTCATCTAACCATTTTAAATCGGTGGGGCAAAGAGGTATTTATGGATGATTCTTACGCAAACGACTGGAATGGAGGTAATCTCCCGTCAGGTATCTACTTTTATTTAGTTGAAATTGGATGTACAAACCAGGAATACAAAGGCTGGGTACAAATACTTAGGGATTAATAAAAAGTTCTGTTAATAGTGGAAAGTCTACTCTTTTTACAGCTTCTTTTATTGCATTTGAATCGCAGTTTTTCTGCAAATTGTATTTATCTACCTTTGATTGGATTGTTCAAACTGGCTTATTTATTCTGAAAACCTGAATCCATAAGCCAGTTGATAATATTTGAAAAAGCCTTTTATTTTCCAATGATATGTTTCATGATGTATAAATCCAGCCCTTCGTAATTTCTGTCACTGATATAATGTTCAATGGTTTTTTCATCAATGCTTCTGGAGATTTCAAGCAATAACTTAAACATTTCCAGACTGTTTGACAAATGAAGTGTAGCCATGTCGTCCATTTGTGTACGCATCGCCTTCACATCTAATCCTACCCATTCACCATGCTGCCCATAGTCATGCGTATCAAGTATACGCACCTGGTTGAATGCCCTCCTTAAATCCACTGATCCAAAAGATTTGTCCTGGTCAAACTTAAGACCATTCTGGTCATTCAGGTGTACGGTCCACAATTTATGATGTGCCATGGCAAATCCCATTTCATCAGATGGATCTAAACCGGCAAGAATGGCATGGGCACTTTCTATGTTTACACCTACGCGTTTTGGATCATCCGTAAGCATTCCAATCGCCAGAGCGTGACCTGTCGTTGGCAGGTATGCATGATCCATCGGCTCATTTGGCTTTGGTTCTATGCAAATACGGATATTTGGATCGTGCGCCAGCATGATATTGATGGCGTCGACCAATCGATCTGTAGCGACCTTACTGTCCTTAGCTTCACGGATATAGGTGCCTTCACGCGCAAGCCATAATACGAGTAGATCAGTGCCTAAGGCATTGGCAATGTCAATAGAAATTTTAGAGCGTTCAATAGCATAGGATCTGCAATATGGATCGTTGGCAGTATATCCTCCATCAATCGTCAACGGGTCCTCCCATAAGCGGGGAGCTACAAACTCAGCAGTAAGTCCTAGATTATCCAGCCTTTTTTTTAAGGCAGTGGCTTCTTTTTGGATTTGTGATGCAGTTTTGCCTTTGAGTACCGGAACTGCGTCGTCATCATGAAACTGAACCCCATCAAACCCAAGCGTTTTGTAAAGTTCAAGTTTTTTATCAAAAGAAATTGTTTTTCTGACCATTGGGCCAAAAACATCGGCTCCTTCATGAATGTTCCACGGTCCGAAAGTAAATCTGAATGTGCCTGCCATATGACTTGGGATTTAAGTTTAAAATATTAGTGATTTGTATTGAAAAATTCCATTATAAAAATGGGTAGAAGGTTTTAAAAATTCAACTCTTACACTGAACTTATTCAAAAATAAATTTCAATTATATTTTTCAGGATTTTGTAGGATCAGTATTCCAATAGTGAAGGAGTCCTTTTCTCTATCATTCAAGTATTAGCTTGAAACCGTAAAGATTTCCATCATTTTTTTTATAATAAATCTCCTCGTTAAACGACCATCATCCCGAATTTATTTCAGGATATCCATCGATCTGTCCAAATCTTTGTAATTGATACTACCATTCCCCTTGATTCAATTCCTCAACAGGACAAACAATGATAGGAAGAAACGAGCCACATTCCGTTAGTTACTATCGGCTAGTGAAATAAAAAACCGTTATATTTAGTCTACACCTTTTAGTAAGTCATTTTAGAATTTAGTGTCTGGAAGATAAAAGAAGATTTTTAACATAAATCCATTAAAAGGAACCAGTACGATTATTATAAAGTTGTGTTCATAGGAAATAGTAACATTAAATGAAAATAGAAAAGCTTTCTTTACCGGTCCTGTTTACGGGAATTGTTATGTTGACTGCTTCATGCGATAAAAAGCCATACGTACTTACTGATGGTTATATGTATATTCAAAAAGAAGAACGGCGGAATGAATCCACTGAATGGCAGTTGGTATGGGAAGATAATTTTGATATAGGTACTCTTGATACAAATACCTGGAGCCGCATAGGTCTTTTCACATCATCGAAATGGAAAGTCCCTGTTGAGAATTGGAGAGAAGTAAAAAACTGTTTCAGGTATATTAATGCCATAGATCCAAGAGTAGTTACGTTTGACGAAAGCAATATTCACCTGAATGGTATCATAAACCCCGATTCACTTACAGGTGATCCACGTCCCTACCTGACCGGAGGCATCTATTCCTGGGAAAAGTTTGCTTTTCAATATGGCCGTATTGAGATAAAAGCGAAGCTTGACCAGGCTTATGGCATGTGGCCCGCAATATGGATGCTGTCAGAAAAGGATAAATACCCGGATCAGCATAACGGAGAGATGGACATCATGGAAACACTGAATCATGATGACTTTGCCTATCAAACTACACATAATCATTACACTATCACACTAAATCAGACGGAACCAAAAAAATCTATAATAGCCAAAATAGATACAACGGATTACAATATCTATAGTGTGAGCTGGTACCCTGATAAGTTGGTATATGCCATTAATGGTGTGAAATCATATGAATACCCAAAGGTACCGGGAGCGGGGACCTTCCAATGGCCATTTGATCAGCCATTTTATCTGATTATCGATCAGCAAATGGAACATGAATGGCCGGGTATGATAACACATCCGGAAGAACTTCCGATCAGTATGACAATTGATTGGGTAAGACTGTATCAATGATGTAAATAAGACCTGAATACGCTGATTCAATAAAATAATAATACCTTAATTGAGGAGCCGAAACAGATATTAACATGTAAAATTGAATGAGTAAACGACAATGGTCGCTGGCTCGTCAGTTTAAAATAGGTGATAATTTGGGAAGCAAAGCGTGTTTTGTATCTCTAAATAATCGCTTGCTGGGTAAAAAGCGCTACCAACCCACACTGATCAATGTCTATAATCAGGCTGATCGGCAGACAAAGCAATTATACTTCAGCATTCATTCTTTTTACCAGCCAGGTAAGCAATGGAGTCAATAGAGCAGTAGTAACGGTCGATGCAACAATCAATGGGGTAGCAACCGTAGCCAGGGCGCCAAGTGAGGGATCTGCCAACGCCATTGCATGCGGAGTAGCTACCGCGTTTCCGGCTGTACTTGACGCCGCAGCGCCGGCAATTCCGCTTCCTCCGGCAAACCTGTCAGAAAGGATATTGAAAAAACCACCAACAAAAGTAGTGAGTACACCCAATAGGATTCCTGGTAATCCTGCTTGAATCAACGCCTTCAATTCCAGTCCGGCGCCAAGCGCAAAAGCAAAAAAAGGAATGAGAACCGGAGCACCTTTTACCAGAAAGTTTCGCAATTCCTCATCGAGATTTCCGAGAATCATCCCAATTACAATTGGTGCTAACACAGCAACCAAAGCAATGTAGGGTATACTGACCAGACCTGAAGCACCTAAAGCGACCATTGTCAGAAAAGGGCCGTCATTGAGTGAAATAACAGCGATAGCACCTACATCCGTTTCGTCACCATATTCACCAGCCAGCGCTGCATACAAACCTCCGTTTGAATTGCTCATCGCTGCAATAATTGCCAA
>JAHEMV010000305.1 GCA_024643455.1 Cytophagales bacterium | reverse complement strand
TGAGCTTTTATAATTTTATACAATTCCTTGTACATTTCGATCCTCGAAAATAACCGTTTGTTATTGGTCTGACAATGGTGCAATTCATAGTTCCTGCCAAGTGCTGTCTTGAAAAAAGGACTTTTCGTCCATCCCCTGGATATAGCAAATTGGGCAAATTCCGGCATGCTATTGATATTGTCTTTATCAACGATCATTCGTAGATTGACCGGTATATTGTTTGACAATAAAAGGTCCACACCTCTTGCTATTTTTTCAAAACTACCTGCTCCACCACGAAGCATTCTACGTGCATCATGAACAGTTTGTGGCCCGTCCATTGTGACCTGAATCTCCCTGATTCTTGCCGTTTTTAATAAATCAATATATTCTTCGAGGTGATATCCATTGGTTACAAAAGCGAGATCGAGATCATGGCTGTTAGCCTTTTCAATGACACGCTTTATTGTGTTCTTCTTGATAGGTGAATTTAATAGAGGCTCACCTCCAAATATTGTAATATACTTTTTCCTGGTCGCAAACTGACTTTTAACGTAATCAAAAAACGCATCTATTACATCATCCGATACGTTGTCGTTGGCATTTGTGTATTCGTCCTGAAAACAATACGAACAATTAAAGTTACAGGTATACCAGGGGGTGAAAAACAGTTGCACTTCATCTGAATCCCGTTCATCAACGAAATTTAGATATTTTTGTCTGAATAACTTTTCTTCTTCATTTCGATCAACCAAATACCCTTTTTCAATGTAGGATTGATGATCAGTAATTGAATGATCTATATATTTTTGTGCCTCTTCAGGTTCTAAAATATCTGCCTGACCAGACAAAGGATTTACGATAAAATACTGATCGGAATCAGCAATTTTAGAAAAAATATTATGCTTTGAATATTCCATTTTACTAGTGTCTTAACAAAGAAAATGAATCCGGAAAAGCAAGCTTAACCGGATTCATAAAAAAATTAGTCGTGACAGCCCATAACGTTTTTTGAGACTTTAGCACAACATTGCGCTACTTTTCCATCACTTTTCTTAGCTTGTTTTACTAATGATTTCATTTAACTAAGGTTTAAACATTAAAAAAAATTATCCGCAACATTTTCTTCTGCCAGCTATAGTAAAGCTGGCCACTTCAATTTTCCCCTTTGCGTAGGGAGAACTTTCTTCAATAATCTCTACATCGACAAATCCAGCTTTGGCAAGCGTGTCTAGATATTCCTGCTTTGTGGTGGAACCAGCCCAACACTCAGCAACTGCCATTGGATCGTTCTTGTATTCCACCGGAACTTCTTCCAGTGAATAAATATCACTTACAACAAATCTTCCTGATCGTTTCAATATTCTGTTAATCTCACGCCAAACTTTGAGTTTATCTTTTGCATGGTTTATAGTACAATTTGATATCACGAGATTGGCAACTTCCGATGGTAGATCAATATCCTCCAATTCCGATTTTATAAACGCTACATTCTTAACGCCAAGTTTATCTGCATTTTTACGTGCTTTGTTCAGCATACCTTCGGAAACATCCACGCCAAAAACAAAACCATGTGCACCAACATTTTCTGCAAGTCTGATCACGTCTGTACCTCTACCACTGCCCAAATCAACACATGTTTCTCCAGGCGTCGCTTTGGAGTAATCAATGGCTCCTCCGCAAGAAAGACAGCAGGTATCTTCCGCCAGCTCGGTATATCTTATTTGTATTTCACTCGTATTCATTTTTCTTTTTTTATATTAAAAAATAGTTAATAATTCAATTACTTCTTGTTGTCCCAACTCATCAAAGCTCCAATAGCAGAAAAAAACAACACTGTTCTGTAAGGGTTGGAAGTAATTGGACAAGAGCCCCCATTACAACCAATAAATTCCCAATACAATACTCCCATTATTGATCCTCCGATTAGTCCAATCAGAATGCGGAAATATTTATTTTTAAACCATTCTTTCTTCACCAATTCATGAACTTGCCTTTTTTCTTCTTTCTGGCCATCTTCTGTTTTACCGGACATACACTATTTATTAAGTTTAAAACAACTTTTTTTCGTTTACAGTTCTTTTGAGTTCTATAACTTTTGATTTTGGTTTTTATAAAATATCATGGATTTCAACATGCTTTCTTCTTCTTTAAGGCACTCAATGTATGATGTTCAAGTTTCCTGTCTTTTACTACCAAAGGGGTGACAGGAGATTTTGACTTCGCATTAAAAATCATATCATGTCCCAAACAAAAACCCAAAGTTATATTCAGTTCTGTTCCACTTTTATACAGATAATCTGCCTGACCGGCAGGATTGCAAGACACTCCTTTATAGTCTTCTACAAGGTCGGAAAACCGTACTCTACCCAGTTTGCAGTTTGCTTTATCAACAGCAAAGCCTTCATTTAACAATCGATCTTCAAGTCTTTCTGCTTCCTTTTGAAAAGCTACGCAATTGGCTATTCCTACTTTTTTAATGCCGGAAGCTTTTCCATATGCTATTATCTCCTCGATCCGGTCTATTTTAGGATTCAAAGAGTCTTCAGCCATTTTAAGGATGCGTTTATCTTCTTCAGTATATAGTTGCGTATAATCTATTGCTTCCATGTTTATCGTATAATTTCATTGATGATTTTTGCATCAGATTTCAAGCTACCACTCATATAACCCTTAATTATTGCATCTGGCGAATCGATTGGGATGCCAACAAATAAATTAATTTTTGTTTCGGCCAGCAGTGAAAAAACCTTTTTATCCATTTTATGAATAATCACATCAGTTATTCCTTTTTCAATTACCCAATCTGGTATTTTAGTTAGATCCTGGTGTGAGGGTATTCCGATTTTACTACTTTTTATTGTTTTCTGATCAATTTCAAATATTTCGTAATAGCTACATTTTCCGAAATATTCGCTTAATCTGTCTTTTACCAATGGAATTGCTACGCGTTTCATTTAACCGGATATATTATGCAAATCTACTTTCTAATCTGTTTCCATCTCATTTTATGCTATCCGCGAATTCCAGTAATTCAGATGAGATATGACAGCTTTTTTACTGTCATATGATAGTTTTTAAAAAATGACTATTAAAAAATCATGTAGAACTTTTTCCGTTTATTTGACTTTAATTTTATTACTATGATATGGTTGTTACATAAAAATCTGTTACTATCGATAACTTTACATATTATTTTATCAATTGCCGGGAATTAAAAACGAAACTATGCTTTTTGAAGGTTTATCCGATGGTGAACAGGAAATGTTGGATCTCAAAAAAAAACAACTTTCTTATCAGAAAGGTGAAAATATTTTTAAACAAGGAGCTTTTGCACCATACGTCATTTATATTTTGGAAGGCCTGGTGAAGGTATATCTACAAACTGACTTAGATAAACAAATCAATATCAGATTGGCCAAACAAGGCGATTTTCTTGCTTTTTCGGCCGTTTTTGGAAATGATGTCTACAATTACTCCACCATTGCATTAAAAGATTCTCGTATTTGCATGATCGATCGGGAAGGGCTAAAGCAAGTGCTCATGACCAACACAGCATTTGCTTATCGCATCACTGCAGAGAATTTTAGAGTCGAAAAACATCTTTTTGAGGTCATTGGAAACATATCATACAAACAAATGCGTGGCAAACTGGCTTCAGTATTGCTTTACCTGGCTTCAGATGAATTTGAAAAAGAGGAAGTATTTACCTTTCTGTCCAGACATGAGCTCGCCGATTTCGCTTCTATTTCTACTGAGAGTACCATTAAATTTTTAAAAGAATTTGAAAAGGAAGGATTACTGAATCTTAATGGGAAAAACATTATTATTTTAAAAAAGGAAAAGCTAGAAATGATATCAAGGCACGGTTAAAAGTTCCAAAAATAGATATCTATGCCTTCTCACTTTTTATTTTATCATCCAGTAAAATGCCTCCTTTCAAGTGAAATTAACTAAATATGGCTATTCTAATTGTTTTGCTTATAAAAGAATTGTATAACTTGTCATGATAAGCCTGCTAATTAAATTATATGACGTTCAATAAACACTCTTTAAACTTTATAAAAATGAAAAAATCAAAAATCTTTTTACTGGCTGTACTTTTTCTAGCCATGTTTAGTTGCGAAAATAAGAGCCCTGAAAGCGAAAATGAAGAAAAACCTGCCGAACAATTAAGAGAATTTTATCAACTCAAAGTATACACCTTTGATACTGAAGAGCAAGTAGCGACGACAGATCAATTTTTGAAAGATGCATTTCTACCTGGGCTAAAAAAACTTGGAATAAGCCAGGTTGGCGTTTTTAAACCTAGAACAGACGCTGGAGACACCATTAAAAAAACGTATGTGCTCATACCATTAACTTCAATTGAACAATTAGTAACCATTGACGACGTACTTTCAAACGACAGTACTTATCTTATTTCTGGTGCTGATTATATCAATGCCGCGTTTGACCAAAAGCCATATAGTAGAATTGAGTCAATTTTATTAAGGGCATTTCCAGATATGCCTTCGATGAAAACACCAGCCCTTGATGGCCCTAGATCGGAACGAATCTACGAATTACGAAGTTATGAGTCCCCTACTGAAGCTTTGTACAAAAATAAAGTCGATATGTTTAATGCTGGAGGTGAAGTAAAACTTTTTGACAAACTTCAATTTAACGCTGTTTTTTATGCCGAAGTAATTTCAGGATCAAAAATGCCTAACTTGATGTACATGACTACCTTTTCTGATCAGGAAAGCCACGATAGGCATTGGGATGCATTTCGTGATGCTCCTGAATGGATCGAATTGGTAGCTATGGCTAAATATCAGAACAATGTTTCGCATGCAGATATTATGCTCCTCTATCCAACTGATTATTCTGATTATTAAGAATATGAATAGATTAAAATCGAATTATAAACTCGTTTTAACGGGCTTATAATTCGATTTGTTCTTTAAATAAAATTTAGTGTAAACATCAAAAAAGCATTAAAAATCCATGAAAATAAAAGGAGTAATCTTTGATTTTAATGGCACGCTTTTTTGGGATACAAAACTACACAATACTGCATGGGATTTGTTTCTGGAAAATCATAAAATAAAACTTTCAGATCATGAGAAAAACGAAACCCTGCACGGCAAAAATAATAGTGATATCCTCAATATGCTATTCAATAGAACATTGACTGACGGAGTGAATGCTAAAATGAGCATGGAAAAGGAGCTAATTTATCAGTCATTATGTTTATCTACTGAAATGCATCTTGCACCCGGTGCTATTTCATTCCTGACTTTTCTAAAAAAGAATAAAATACCCTATACCATAGCCACGGCTTCCAGTCGGATTAACGTTGATTTCTATTTTGAGCATCTGGATCTGGCTAGCTATTTTGATCGATCGAAAGTGATTTACAATAACGGAAGTATCAAAAGTAAACCGCATCCCCAACTATTTCAAAATGCCATGGATGTATTGGAATTGGCAGGTTCTGAAGTTCTTATTTTTGAAGATTCCATTTCAGGAATTCGAGCAGCAGAAAATGCATTAGCTGGTGAAATCATAATCGTAAATTCAACGGATGATAACTATAGCAATTGGAAATACCCGGTTATTAAAGACTTTAGAGAAGTTGACCAGTCGATTTTTAAACAGTCATTTTTACGCTAAAAATCCATGCGCATTTACTACTCTTTAATATTGATACTTTTTTTTATTGCTTGTCAACCGCAAGCCGATCATAACACTACTGAGGTTGTTGAAAATCCTTCCCCTACATTTTGGCATCATAAACCTATGCGCATCCTTCAAACTGTCCTAAGACAGCCTGATGCTGCTGATTACCAAGTTGATAGTCTGATCCAATATATGAACGGTGTTCATGCAAACGTCCTGGTTATAAATGGCGGAGGCATTGTTGACTATTTTCAGAATTTGCTTCCGATGGCTAATGTTAACCCGTTCATTGGAGATCGTGACTTACTTGCGGATATTGTGAATGGATGCCATGAAGCTGGCATTAAAGTCATTGCCAGGGTAGATTTCAGAGGGGTGGAAAAGAAACGTTGGGAATTACATCCTGACTGGTTTGCAAAAGGGGAAAATGGAGCGCCTATTCTACTAAATTATACAACACCAGAACTATATGCTCCATGCTACAATGGTTATTATCGAAATGAACATGCCGTTGAATTTATCTCCCAACTTTTTGAAAAGTATAACATCGATGGGATTTGGCATAATTCTGTAAATTTTCACAATACCTGCTATTGTGACCGGTGTCAGAAATTGTATTATGAAGATTTTCAAACCAAGATCCCGATTAAAAACAGTTCCAGAAGTGAATGGGAAACGTACTATCGATGGAATGAAAAGATGGCCAGTAATCAACTTTCTAAAATGCGTGCAACGGTCAAGAAATTTGGCGAAGATAAAAGTTATGCAGCAGAAGTATTCGATATGTACAGCGTAGAGCAACAAAAGCATACAGGAATAAACCTTTACAACGCAGCAGAGTATTTCGATTTTCTGGTTATTGTGAGTTTTGTAGCTAACAACAGCTTTCCGGTTGAATATAAAGATATTTACTATCCATCGGCAATTGTCCGGTTTTTAAAATCGCTTGAACCGGATAAACCACCTGTAATTTTATTTGGAGGAAATGGCACAGAACATCGATACATCTATGATCCTCCATTGGATTCGAGGCTTTGGCTATGGGAGGCTGCGGCAACAGGTGG
>JAHEMV010000304.1 GCA_024643455.1 Cytophagales bacterium | reverse complement strand
AAGTAGAAAAACTCCATGGAGATTCATGGAAATTTACTGCTTCTGAAATCAATATGGATTTTTTACAGACTGATTCCTATCAGCAAAAAGCGGCATCACTTCGCGGATCCATCATGATTTTAGGACCGCTTTTGGCGCGATTTGGGAAGGCCAAAATACCAAAACCAGGAGGAGACAAAATCGGAAGACGCAGGCTGGATACTCATTTTTTAGGTTTTCAAAAATTGGGTGCGGTCCTCGATTTTGATTCCAACAAGCACCTGTATAAAATTGATGCATCCAAACTTACCGGAGCTTATATGCTACTTGACGAAGCATCAGTAACCGGAACAGCAAATATTGTGATGGCCGCGGTGAAGGCTACAGGAATAACGACCATATACAATGCTGCCTGCGAACCGTATGTACAACAACTTTGTAGAATGCTCAACAGGATGGGAGCAAAGATTTCTGGTATTGGATCAAATCTTCTGACGATCGAAGGAGTAAAGGAACTCCATGGCACTGAGCATACTTTACTTCCCGACATGATTGAGGTCGGTTCTTTTATTGGGTTAGCTGCGCTTACAAAATCAGAAATTACAATCAGGAATGCCGGTTTAGCACATTTGGGTATGATCCCGGATGCTTTTAAAAAACTTGGGATTCAAATGGAATTTAGAGGTGATGATATTTTTATTCCAAAACAAGAATCCTATGTCGTTGATACCTTTATTGATGGGTCTATCATGACGATCTCAGATGCGATTTGGCCAGGACTCACCCCTGATTTGCTAAGCGTTTTACTTGTTGTAGCCACTCAGGCTAAGGGAACGGTGCTGATTCATCAGAAAATGTTTGAAAGCAGACTTTTCTTTGTTGACAAACTTATTGATATGGGGGCGCAGATTATATTGTGTGATCCGCATAGGGCCACCATAATAGGACTTGACCGAAAATTTCCATTGAGAGGGATCAAGATGACTTCTCCTGATATACGTGCAGGTGTTGCTCTGCTTTTGGCAGCACTCACCGCGAATGGTATAAGCGAAATTAATAATGTAGAGCAAATAGATCGCGGTTACCAGCAAATAGATATCAGGCTCCAAAACCTGGGTGCAGACATTCAACGAATGGAATAGCCAATAAAACTGGTTAATACTATTTTTAGCTTTTATTCTTTTTTACCCATTCTCTTGCATTTACAAAGGCTTCAATCCATGGTGTGATTTCATCCTTTTTTCTTTCCCATGGATAATAAGCCCAATTCCATGGATTTGTCGACCTTTCCAGGTGAGGCATCATCACGAGATGTCGACCGTCTTCTGAGCATAAGGCAGCAGTATCGAAATCAGAACCATTTGGATTGGCAGGATAACTTGATTTTGAATATTTCATTGGTATGTGATATTCAGATTCACCTTTTGGCAGGTTAAACATTCCTTCTCCGTGGGCAACCCATATTCCAAGTTTGCTACCGGCAAGTGATTTTAGCATAATGGAATTGTTTTTCTTTATTTCAACATTCAAAAATGCCGACTCAAATTTTCCTGACGCGTTATGCGACATTCTTGGTTTTTGATCATGATCAGGTGTAACGACACCAAGCTCTATCATAAGCTGACAACCATTACAAACACCAAGACTCAATGTATCTTCACGAGCATAAAATTTGTCCAAAGCTTCTTTGGCTAGGGAATTATAGATAAAAGCACCAGCCCATCCTTTTGCTGATCCCAATACATCTGAATTGGAAAAACCACCAACAAACACAATCAACTTTATATCTTCCAGGGTTTCTCGGCCTGAAATTAAGTCTGTCATGTGGACATCTTTTACATCAAAGCCTGCCAGATGCATCATCCAAGCCATCTCCCGATCGCCGTTCACACCTTTTTCCCGTATGATGGCCGCCTTTAATCCAGTGGTTCTTTTTCTTATTGGATCAATCCCATATTGTGCAACGTTTCCAGTGAAGTTCGCAGGAAAGACGAAGTTTAATGAATTTTGCTTGTAATTTTTGTAGCGTTCCAGGGCAAGTTCAGGTTTCGATTGCATGGAATCCATCAAGTAGGAGGTTTTAAACCATAAATCCCTCATCTCATCGATATCCAATTCAAATTTTGTATGGATATCAATAATCCTTAATTTATGTTGCTTATACGGTTTCCCTATTTTTTTGAAATTTATACCAGCATCTTCTAATACTTTAATGGCTTCTCCATTGCGTTCAACCTGGATAATAATCCCCGGGTTTTGACTAAAAAGTGTTTTGATCAGATCAGGTTCATGGATAGAAGATAGATCGAGATCAATGCCAATTTCGGTTTGTGAAAAGCTCATTTCCAATAAAGTGGTAATCATACCGCCTGCAGAAATATCATGCCCTGCCAGAATTAATCCTTCATGAATCAATGTTTGTACGGCCTCAAAAACATATTTGAAATAGGCAGCATCGGTCACTCCCGGGGTTTCATTTCCAATTTTATTTAATGTCTGTCCAAAGCTAGAACCTCCGAGTTTGAAGTTATCTTTAGAAAGATCAATGTAAAGAAGTACAGATTCAGTAATGTTTTGAATGACTGGTTCGACCACTTTCTTTATGTTTGTCACCTCACCTGCCGCAGTAATAATGACAGTGCCGGGAGCATATACAACTTCATTATCGCTATATTTTTGAGTCATAGAAAGGGAATCTTTACCAGTTGGGATATTGATGCCCAATGCCAAGGCAAAATCAGATGCAGCTTTTACTGCTTCATAAAGCCGAGCGTCTTCACCTGGATTTTTGCATGGCCACATCCAGTTTGCACTAAGTGATATTCCCTGAAGGCCACCTTCAATTGGTGCCCAAATGATATTGGTTAGTGATTCAGCTATGGAAAGGATTGATCCATTTTTCGGACTTACCAGTGCGACAGCAGGAGCGTGGCCAAGTGAAGTTGCCAATCCTTTCATACCCTGATAATCCAATGCACTAACGCCTAGATTGTTTAATGGAAGCTGCAATGGGCCGGCACATTGTTGTTTAGCAACCTTTCCGGTTACTGATCGGTCAACTTTATTGGTTAGCCAATCTTTACAAGCCACTTCTTCAAGTTGTAATACGTGCCTTACATATTCTGCGATTTTGGAAATATCGTATTTCAGTTCTTCAAATTCGTGAATGATTGCATTATCGCGCATGATGGTTTTTGGTGGATTACCAAACATGTCTTCGATTTTAAGATCGATGGGTTTAGGGCGATCATCGCTATGTTCAAAAGTAAATTGATGGTCTCCGGTTGTTTCGCCTATGATATACATTGGAGCACGTTCACGTGCTGAAATGTCCTGTAAAAGCTTAGTATCTCCTTTCTTTAGTATCAATCCCATTCTTTCCTGGGATTCGTTTCCAACTATTTCCTTATCGGAAAGGGTAGGGTCGCCGACTGGCAGCTTTTCGATTTGAATTTTTCCGCCAATATTTTCCACCAATTCCGAAAGACAATTCAAGTGACCTCCGGCACCATGATCATGTATAGAAACAATCGGATTATTTTTTGATTCAGCCAGAGCCCGAATGGCGTTTGCAACCCTTTTTTGCATTTCAGGATTTGACCTTTGCACGGCATTCAATTCTATAGCATTGGCAAATTCACCAGTTGCAACGGAAGAAACTGCCCCTCCACCCATGCCAATTCGGTAGTTATCTCCACCCATCAATACAATTTTATCACCCTTTTTAGGGTTGTCTTTCAGGCTATCTACTTTCTTGCCATATCCGATCCCACCTGCGAGCATGATTACTTTGTCGAACCCGTATTCTTTCTGATCTTCAAAATGTTCAAAAGTCATTAGGCTACCACAGATGAGTGGTTGGCCGAATTTATTTCCAAAATCACTTGCGCCGTTGGAAGCCTTTATCAAAATTTCCTCTGGAGTATGGTACAACCATTTTCTCGGTTTTATGCCTTTTTCCCATTTTCTTCCTCCATCCAGTCTTGGATAAGAGGTCATATAGACTGCAGTCCCCGCCAGGGGCATTGAGGCTTTACCACCGGCAATCCTATCCCTTATTTCACCACCACTACCGGTAGCAGCACCATTGAAGGGCTCTACTGTTGTTGGGAAATTGTGCGTTTCTGCTTTGATGGATAAGACAGATTCAAATTGTTCGGTTTTGAAATACTCCGGCACATCCTGACTAATGGGTGCAAATTGTTCTATTGTAGGTCCCTGAATAAAGGCACAATTGTCTTTATATGCCGAGACAACCCGGTTTGGATTTGTTGTCGTAGTCAATTTGATAAGCTGAAAGAGGGATAATTCCTTTTCTTGCCCATCAATAATAAAGGTGCCATTAAATATTTTGTGTCGGCAATGCTCTGAGTTTACCTGTGAAAATCCAAAAATTTCGCTGTCAGTCAGTTTTCTGTTTAATTTATTGCTAAGCTTCTCAAGGTAACTTATTTCATCGGGGCTTAATGCAAGTCCCTCTTGTTTATTATAGGCGCTGATATCATCGATATTTTGAACAGGCGCCGGTTTTTTATCAATGGTAAACAAATCCTGCCCAAGCTCATAGTAGACTCTTTGAAGCATGGGGTCAAATTCTGGATCAGAGTCTTCAGTCAATTTAAACTCCTCTATCCGTTTTATTCCTTCAATTCCCATGTTTTGGGTGATCTCCACAGCGTTGGTACTCCAAGGAGTAATCATCTCTTTTCTTGGGCCAACAAATGTTCCTTCCATCACATCCGTATCGATAAATGTGGCATTACCAAAAAGCCATTTTAGTTTATCATTGTTTGTTTTGTCTAGTATTTGCCTGGTTTCAACGGCTAAATAAGCATTTGGAGAACGGAAGAATAAAACCATAAAGAAAGTAATTAAACGATTTTCAAATTCACGGCAAAAGTAAGAAAACTATACCGATGAAACCGTTTAATCTTTTGATTATTTGAAAACTCAAAGATTTTATAAATGACAAATTACCGTGATTTTTCCGAGATCTATGTTGATTTTATAAATCCGATATTTTTTATAACCTTAGTACATAAATGTGATCAAATGAAAGCAAGAATTATACTTCTTTTATCCCTATTTTTAATCAGTAGCGCTTCACTTTTTGCTCGGGAAAAAGGAGAGGAGGAATCAAAAGAGCTGATTTATATTGGGACGTTTTCTGAAAACGGGAGTCTGGGGATTTATGCATTTGATTTTAATCGTAAAAATAATCGTTATGATTTGTTGCAGACAATTCTGTCAAAAGGAAGTCCTTCCTTCATAGAAGTTAGTCCTAATGGAAAATATTTGGTCTCAGTCAACCGAGAAGGACTGGCAAGGAAGGAAGAATGGGGATCTGTAACTTCTTTTGCGATTGATCAAAATTCCGGCAAATTGACGGTCGTTAAAAACCAGTATTCATTTGGAGACAGCCCATGTCATATTAGTTTTCATCCATCAGGTAAATATATTTTTGTTAGCCATTATAAAGGAGGGAATTTTGTTGTATTGCCAATAGATGAAGAAGGGAATATCGGTGAGCCAACAGCAAACATCCAGCTTACAGGTAAAGGAACGATTATGCCTCAGCAAGAACAGGCTCATACCCATTCTGCTGTCCCATCTCGCGATGGTAAGTTTCTATATGTTTCAGATTTGGGGTTGGATATGATCCTGATTTATCATTTCGATGAAGCAACTGGTAAAGTCACTCCCGCATCTCAACCTTTTATCAGAACTATTCCTGGAGCTGGCCCCAGACATTTTATTTTAAACGAAAAAGGAGATTACGCCTTTTCTTCTGAAGAAATTTCTTCCTCCATCAGTAGCTACCAAGTAAATAGGGAGACCGGTGGGTTACAACTTATTCAGAGACTACCAGCGCTACCCCCAGCTTTTTTTGGTGATAATTCAAGTGCAGACGTACAATTGAGCTCAGATGGAAAATATGTCTATATTTCAAATCGAGGCTATAATGGATTGGCCATGTATAAAGTGAGCAATAATGGGAAGATGAAAAATATTGGTTATATGCCAACCATAGGAGACCGGCCCAGAAGTTTTTTGCCTGATCCTAAAGGCTATTTTATGCTGGTCGCTAACCGGGATTCAAATGAAGTAAATATTTTTACCATGGAAAAGGATGGGACTTTAAAGGATACCAGTGGCTACCTTCCTGTACCTTCCCCCGTTTGTATTAAGTATTTGGAACTAAAATAGTATTACTTACCAAAGCTTTCTACCTGGTATCTCAACTGAGTAGAAAATACTGGGAATGATACTTTTATATTCATGAAAAAGCCAGATTTTTTCAGTCCGGGTCTATAGCCAATTTCACCACCATATGCCCAGCTAAATGCCCTGTTAAATTTGCCTTCTAGGCCTGCTCTGACACCAAGAACACTCTTTTCTATGGGTTCTGAAGAGTACCGTACTCCATCGATATAGATATCGTCGATGGTTACGATTGGAGCAAAGTTAATATCAAAAAAGGTTGTGAATATGAGGTCGTTCACTAATGTTCCGTAAATTTTGTCAGGTTGAACAGCTACATTTTTAATTAAGGTCATGGATCCACCAATATAAAATCCCAAGGCAGACATGTTGCCATATACAGATTCGTCAGCTCCAATTTCACCACCTTCATCAGCAATGAGCGTCACACCTTGTTCATCCATTATTCTATTATAATCGAGTGATGTTTTATAGGACATAGCACCAAATCGGGCACCATAAATCCTGCGCATT
>JAHEMV010000303.1 GCA_024643455.1 Cytophagales bacterium | reverse complement strand
TCTCATGGCTTTGACATCAAGGCCCACAAATTCGCCATTGCTTCCAAAATGATGTGTATCAAGGATCCGCACCTGGTTAAATGCCCTGCGCAGATCGACCGAACCAAAAGTTTTGTCCTGATCGAATTTTAACCCATTCTGATCATTCAGGTGAACAGTCCATAATTTGTTGAACGTTAGGGCAAATCCCATTTCATCTGAAGGGTCGAGACCGGCAAGTATGGCATGCGCACTTTCGATGTTCACTCCAACACGCTGAGGATCAATGCAAAGTAGAGAAAGCGCGATGGCATGACCGGTGGTCGGGATGTAGGCCTGATCCATGGGTTCGTTCGGCTTGGGCTCGATGCAAACCCGGATCTTGGGGTCATAAGCCAGCATCTGGTTAATGGCATCAACGATTCGTTCTGTTGCCACTTTGCTGTCCTTGGCCTCCCTGATGTACGTTCCTTCACGCGCCATCCATAATACGAGGAGGTTGGTTCCAAGAGCATTGGCAATATCAATGGACCGTTTGCTTCTCTCAATGGCATATTTGCGATCTTCCGGGTTGTTTGAAGTATACCCTCCATCGATGGTCCGTTGATCCTCCCACAACCTGGGGGCAACGAACTCTGCTTCCAATCCGCTGTCGTCAAGAATTTTTTTCATCTCTTTTGCCCTGCCTGTGATCTGAGCTGGCGAGAGGGTGTTCATTTCAGGCACTGCATCGTCGTCATGAAACTGTACACCGTCAAATCCCAGTTTTTTAAAGAGTTCCAGTTTTTTCGAAAATTCAATGCTTTTTCTGACCTCCGGGCCAAAGGGATCTGCTCCCTCATGGATATTCCACGGACCAAAAGTGAATTTAAAAATTCCAGCCATAATTTTAATTATTGAATGATGATTGTTTTAATGCCAGTATCTGATTTCATTTCCTTCTCAATTCGTTGACCTGAACCCGCGGAACAGGTATTTTTTCACTTTCTCCGCCACCGCTTCTTTAGGGAGCTTGAAACTACCTGAAAGTAGGGCCTCCTTTGCATTTCCAAATTTCACGGCATAGTTTCCTGCTTCCTGTATAACCGATTTCTGAGCAGGCAACCCAGGGGTGAGCACCTTATTTCCTGCCCTTCAGATAAGTTTCGCGCATGGCCCGCTCGCCAATGATTAAATTTATCCATACAGGCAGGATTGAGAATCAAATTTAGACTAAGGAGTAATAGAATGCAAACTTTGGGCGGGAGTGATTCACACCCTTACCCCCACTACTAACAGATCATCAATTTGAGGATTGTCACCCATCCAATCGGATAATGTATGCTCCAGGATGTCTTTCTGATCATGCATGGGTTGATCATGAATTTCTAAAAGAAGGTTTTTGAAATTTTTGCTTAGAAATTTCTTTCCCGCCTTCCCTCCTTTCTGATCAACAAATCCATCAGAAAACAGATAAAAGGTATCGCCCATTTTAATCTGTATATCATGGTTGACAAATGATTTCTCCTTACCCTGGTAATAACCCAGGGGCATCCGGTCCGCTTTTATCTCCTTTAATTCAGGCCTTCCTTCCATATCTGTAATCAGGTATAATGGATTATTTGCACCTGCATACTGCATCTTCATGCTTTTTAAATCCAGTACACATAAAGCCATATCAATGCCATCCTTAGATTCGTCAAGCTGCCCGTGCTGTCTCAGGGAAGACTTTATCTGCTTCCTTAGCTCGTTTAAAATTTGGTTCGCCTGAATAATTTCCCTCCTGAGGACAATCTCATTCAAATAGCTCATGCCAAGCATGCTCATAAACGCACCGGGTACCCCGTGACCCGTACAATCGGCAGCTGCCAGCACGATATACTGGTTCACCTGTTTAATCCAGTAAAAATCCCCACTTACTATATCCCGTGGTTTATAAAAAATAAAACTTTCATGCAGTAGCTCAGAAAAATAGGTTTCAGGAGGAAGCATGGCAGACTGTATCCGCTGTGCATAATTGATGCTCTCTACGATCTCATTCTTCTGGAAGACCACCAGGTCACGGTGCTTTTCAAGCAGGTCACGCTGTGCTTCCACCTCATCCCGTTGCGCTTCAATCTCATCCTTCTGATCATTAATCTTAACATTGGTGAGTTTGATGAAAACGTAACGTCTGTATAATCCGATGGCCAACAGAATAATTAAGACTGACGCAATAACTGCCAGTATATTAATGACTCGCTGATTTTTTCTTTCCCGGGTAAGCAAATCTACTTCGATCTGCTTTTGAGCGACCTCAAAGTCGGTCCTTATATTAGCCATTTGCTGAATCGCTTCGATGTTTTTAAGGCTGTCCCTGTAAAGGATATGATTCCTGTAATAATTGAAAGCTTCATTTAGATTTCCCGCCTGCTCATGAAGCTTCGAAAGCTGAAGGTAGGCATCACCGATCTGCTCTTTCAGGCCGTAAGCGGTTGCCAGCTCCAAACTTCTATTGGTATAACTGAGCGCCGCATTAAAATCATTCTGCTTTAAATAGATATCAGACATAATGGTGAGGTAGACCGATATGGGATAATAATCTTCTGCTTCTTCCAGGATGGCGATCGCCTCATTGATATTCTTTTCTGCCCTGGCATCTTTCCCCTGCTTGGCATAAATCATTCCTACATTGCCCAAATTATAGGCCGTGCCAGTTAAATAATTCAATTTCTCGAAGATAGTGCCTGCCTCTTCAAAATTTCGCAACGCATCATCATACCGCTCCATACTATAATAGGTATCTCCTGCATTAAGCAAAGCAGATGCCAATGAGATTGAATCATTTATACTTCTTGATATTTGTATGGATTTATTATAGAATTGCTCGGCATTGGTATAGTTTTCCATCATGGCATAAACGTCAGCAATGGTAATGTATGCGATGCCCTCATCTTTAATAGCTCCTGCGTCAATGGCTATATTAAGCGCCTCAATGAAAATCTCTAATGCCAGATCCAATTCTCCGGTCTTTTTGTAGTATTCTCCTTTTTGAAGATATCCGCTGAAAAGATAGAAACTGTTATTTTCAAGTTCAGCCTGTCGTATTAGTTCTTCGGCATATTTTAATGATAATGTCCTGTTATTAAGCTCATTGAATGATAATTCCTTCAGCAGGGCCAACTTCTCCACACCCTCCACCTGTTTTTCCAGGTAGATCCTGGTCAGGCTATCTGCCACTCTCTGATCCTGGCCAAAACCAGGATGGAGATTGAAACCCAGTAAGCACATGAATAGAAAATAAGCCTTTACTCGCTCAGGTAGCTGACAGAAACGGGATAGTTTAACAGGGTATCCGGGCATAAGGGATAAATTTGATGACCGCCAAGATACAACCTTGCAATACAGGAGACAAATAATGAAGATGGGGATGGAAGCACAGATGTAAAGACCGCAGCGAGTATGGATTTCAGGTAGCAAAGCACCCCTCCCTCAGCTACATTTTTGCATTTTCTGATTATTTTCAGCTTAAAATAAAGTAGCACAAGGTCATTACTGAACGTCATTGTAGCTCAACAGCCATAAAAAACCCAATTCTGAAAAGCTGGTTCTTCTGATCAATCAGTGGAACAAGGTTACATATTTTTACTTAACTCCACAGGTTAGGAAATTGCATGATAACCTGAAGGTTTACTTCTGGAACCGCGGGTCCAGTAAGGTTTACATTGATGATCTGCAAGTTGAGGTCTTAGAAGAGAAGTGATTTTCAAATAAAACTGGAAGTAGTCTGGACCTGTAAAAATAAAAAACTTGAAATTCATACTTAATATCGTATTATTATTTAATGGATTCAGAAATTACGTATTACAGACAGTTACAGGAACATCTCGATAAGATGCCCATCGGGTATCCTAAAACAAATTCAGGCGTAGAAATAAAGATTCTACAATTACTTTTTACGCCCATCGAGGTAAATGTGGCACTTTGCTTGAGTCTGGGAAATGCTTCCGTGGAAACGGTAAGGAAAAGACTTGAAAAAAAATTCGAGATTTCGTTCGAGCCCCATAAGGTAGCCACAATACTTCATGATATGTTTATGAAAGGTGCGATCAGCAGGTCCAATACGGAGCCATTCAAATATAGCAATGCAATGCTTGCCATTGGGATGTTTGAATATCAGATAGGTGACCTAAGCAAAGAAATGATGGAGCTGGTTCATCAGTATTTCGATGAGGGTTTTAATGATGAATTTTTTAAGTCTTCATTGCCGCAGTTACGTGCAAGTCCCCATATGAAGGCCATTGTCCCGGAATTCAATATCGCCACATACGATAATATGCGGGAAATTGTGGAGAAGACAGACAAGTCCATCCAGGTGGCAAATTGTGTATGCAAGGAAGGGGAGGCAATACTAGGGAAGCCCTGCAAACAAACTGAAGATATCGAAGTCTGTTTGATGTTTGATGCGAAAAGTTATTTAGACAGGGGAAAGGCCAGAACTATCTCTAAAGACGAGTGCATGGAAATCATTAACCGGGCTGAACGGGAAGGATTGGTCCTGCAACCCGGTAATTCACTTCAACCATTTTGTATCTGCCTTTGTTGTGGGTGTTGCTGTGGCGTGCTGACCTCCGCTAAAAAATACGAGAAGCCTGCTGAATTAATTGCGCATAATTTTTATGCCAAATTAGAGGAAGAATTGTGCAATGGATGCACACTTTGTGTGAAGAGATGCCAGATGGAGGCTATTCAAATTGAAAATAAAAAAGCAATGATCGACCTTGATCGATGCATCGGATGTGGCCTATGTGTGACTACTTGCAAAAAAGAAGCGCTGAGCCTGCTGGAAAAAACAAAAAAAACGGTCCCTCCCAGGAATGCGACGATGTTGTATCTTGGCATATTGAGCGACAAAGTAAGCAAACGAAAGATGATGGGAAATATGTTAAAACTGCTTACGGGCAAGCAACTTTAGAAAAGAAGTTAGCTTCCCGGGCTCACAGGTGTTTGTTCTTCCCCCAACCACAACAATGCATCCAGAATAAGTGTATTCTGATCGGAATTGATGAAGGAGAGTGATATCTCATCGTTTGTTCCGTGCTCGTAATCAATGTCATTGTGTCCCATGTTGATATAGACCATCCTGTATGTATGATTGGTCCATACCACAGGATAGTACCCGCTATGCCATATTTCATGGGGTTTTGGGCCTGTGCCCAGTGGAAAGCTTACAGGATCAATGGATAACAGTATATCAATATCAGGGTTGTTCCTAAGATCTTTTTCCCACCTGTACCATTCGTTCGGGGAGGATATGATGATCGAAGGCAGGCGAGATGTGACCGGATGATTGCTGTTTTCAACCTTTAGTGTTGCAGAGGTCGGTCTCCATGTGTTGGATACATACTCCCCGCAGCCCAGGAATTTATTATGGTACCAGTCCCAGTTATTGGGGAAAGCCGAAGAAGTCAGGGCAAAAGCCGAGAAATGAAATCCCATCCATCCACCGCCATTTTTCATATAGTTCTCAAAAGCAAGACGCTGCCCGGGTTCTTCCGGACGAGTGTCAAGAAATATGACCACCTCGTATGAAGAAAGGTATTCCTCGTTAAGATGTTCCCAGATATCTGTGGCCTGGTAATTGAATCCATATTCATCGGCCATTGCGGAGAACCATTTATTGGCTTCATTTACAAAACTGACATGGGCTGCATCATTTTTCGCGGTATAGAAAGCCAGCACATTGAAACTATGAATGGTTCCGCCAAATGCAAAAGGGGAGGAAAAATTCAGGATTGCAAATAACAGAATTAGCGGCTTACTTATTTTTGTACCAAACCTTTTGAAAATGGAAACTGGATTCATATGCGGTGAAAGTACACTTTTTTGATGATCACGATGATTTATCTAAAAATAACGACTTTAAGTTATACAATATAAACATAATCAAGCACATCCGCCAAACCCTCTGCCTAAAGGAAGTTCCATATTTCACCTCCCCCCACGGCTAAAAATAAGCCCTCCGTGCTTTTCGATAATACTTATACATATCTTTGCCCCCTCTCAAGTAAGTTTTGATGAAAGTAAATTTTTGCAGCCTCGGTAGTGGCAGCAGCGGTAACTGTTATTACCTCGGAAATGAGAATAATGGCATCCTTATTGATGCCGGAATCCCCGTTGGAAAAGTCCGTAAGTTTCTGAAGGATAAAGGAATATCCATGCAAACCATTATGGGAGTACTGATAACCCACAATCATTCTGATCATATCAGGGGCCTGGAATTGCTCACCAGGAAAAGCAATCTGCCTGTTTTTACCACGGATAAGATCTGGAAGAGTATTCTTTCCAGTAAGATCAATGTATCCGGGGCCCGGGTCAATAAAATAAATCTGCAGCAAGGGTTTCAACTCGCAGGTTTTGTGATCGAAGCCTTTCCGGTTTCACATGATGCCCCAGAAACTGTAGGGTTCCATTTTTCTGCAGGGGAAACAAAGATCACAATTGCGACCGATCTTGGACATGTCTGTCAAACTGCTGCTCCCTATATAAAAGCAGCCAATTTGCTGGTTATAGAATCAAACTACGATGAACAGATGCTGATGAATGGGGCTTACCCTCATTTCTTAAAAGCAAGGATCCTGTCAGACAATGGTCATCTTGGGAATCATCAAACTTCGGCATTTCTTGCGGACAACACAGGTGTGAATCTGGGTCATATCTGCCTTGCTCATTTAAGCAACAAAAACAACACTCCCGATCTTGCCCTGCAGACCCTTCAGCAGACTTTCGCTGAGAGGGGAGTTGAGCTAAATGGAC
>JAHEMV010000302.1 GCA_024643455.1 Cytophagales bacterium | reverse complement strand
TTCTTCTTCTAAAGCAAATTTTCCTGATTCGGCCATTTGCTTTCCGTCACCCCTTCTTTGTATATTGCCCTGGCCTCCAATACGGTTTTTGAAGCGCTATTGGCATTGATAGCAGCATATCCATAATATTTTTTTGCTACAGACAACTCGGGCTTTAGCACATAAAAATCTGCAATTTTAAAAGCTAATTGCGCAGCAGCTGAATAATCCTTTGCGTCGGAAAACTTGTGGTATTGGGTGATGGAATCTGATACCGCAAATTGTTGCGCATGTACAGATATGAAAACAAGAAATTGCAGATATAAAAAAAAGTAAATTTTTCTCCTCATTCTACTGTTTATAGATTGTAAAAAAGCCAATTTCAAATATCAGTAATTATTTATCAACATGTAAATATAAATTCTGATAAAGGAATCTCTTGTAAGTAATAGTTAGGTTTTAAAGAAAGACTGGCCAACTTCTTTTAAAGATGGAAATTTGTCAATAAACTTTTTTTTCCATTGCTTTATATCAAATCAAGGCAAAAATGTGGCAAAAATTAAAGCGTATTGACGTTTTAGAACTTGAAGCAGCAAGAACACAATGGATCAATGCCAGCCAGTTGGTGAGTGCTGCACCAAGATCTTATATTGATAGTTCCAAAAAATTTCATAATGACTGGCTCTTGTGGGATGAAAAAACCTGCTCGATGACCAGCATCGAATTTGGAACCAAAGAAAAAACAATAGTTACCTTGGATCTGGAACAGTTTGTATTATCGATTTATGGGCAAAACGGTCATATTGAACACCTGGTAATTTCTGGAATCACGTATCCAATGGCTTTCGGTTGGATGAAAATAAAACTGGATAATTTCCAGGTGAGTGGCGAGCAGTATTATGATGAATCTGGCTATACCATTGCCAACCCCCTGGGGCCAGATGATGAGATGTATGTTACCAATCAGCAAGTATTTCACGATCTGACACTATACTATTCCAATGCTTATTTTGTGTTGAATCAAATGCAAAAAGCCTTAAAAATCCATGGAAGTATTGGTGTTAATCCAGAAAATCTAAAAATGATTCTAAATTCCGATAAAAAAAATCCTGCCTATTCCATCGGATTTTCTCCAGGTGATCAGGACTATCCGGAACCCTATTTTTTTATTATTGTGAAAAAAAATGAAGCCGAATTAAATCCTCATGAAATTGAAAATATTGGCATATGGAATAACAAAAACTGGACTGGATTTGTATATGGATCAGGCGAGTTTTTGACCACAGATCTCGATTTGGAGTTTACGCGCGTTATAAATTTTTTCTCAGTAAACCTTGAGCGTTTTCATAACTAAAAATTAGTGCCAAAAAATCATCTACTAATCTTAATTTTTCGTATTGAATACCATTCATTTTCATATTAGAATCGAAAATTGACTGATAAATTCTTTTTATATTCAATACTTATTAAATCTGAACTTATTCATGGAAGATAACCATATCATAAAAAAGGCTGAAAAAACAGCAAGTGCGCTCTTGCTTACTCTTCCTGAATCCATGGTATATCACAATCTATTTCATACCCGAACTGTGACCAAAGCCGCGAAAAATATAGGTTTATATTCCAACTTAATAGATGAGGATCTTGAAATTCTTATGATTTCGGCATGGTTTCATGATACGGGCTTCAAATTTGATTATAACAATCACGAAGAAAAGAGTATTGAAATTGCAATAGAATTTTTGAAACAGAATAACTATCCTTCAGAAAAAACAGAAAAAGTAATTGCATGCATCCGATCCACAAAAATTAATGAGGAACCAAAGACACTAGTAGAATGCGTGCTTCATGATGCAGATTTTATTCATCTTTCTAAAAAATCTTATTTCGATAAATTATTGTTGCTGAAAAACGAAAGAGAAAAAATAACTGGAAAAAAAATAGCTGAATATGAATGGAACCAGCAAAATCTGGAATTCCTTAAAAGCCATTCGTTTTGTACAGAATATGGCAAAACGGTTCTTAATCCAAAAGTAAAACAAAACATAGATATCCAGGTAAAAATGCTCAAAAGGCTGGCACGAATGCAAAATTTCGTAATGGAAGGCGAGCTAAATATTAATTCAGATCGATTAAAAGAGCTAAAAAAGAAACTAAAAAAAGCAGAAGGCAGACCAGATCGCGGTATTGAAACGATGTTTAGGTTGACATCTAGAAATCATTTGCAACTTAGTGCTATGGCTGACAGCAAAGCCAACATCCTGATTTCGGTAAATTCCATCATTATTTCCATCATCATCAGCGGACTAATAAAAACATTGGATAGTCATCCGCATTTAGTGGTACCGACCTATATGATTCTGACCATTAATGTGATTACAATTGTTTTTGCCATATTAACGTTAAGACCAAATATCTCTTCAGGAAAATTTACCAGAAAAGATATTGAAGACAAAAACACTAATCTGTTGTTTTTTGGGAACTTTCATGGAATGACCAGGGAAGATTATAAATGGGGGATGGAAGAAATGATGACTGATTCAAACTATTTGTATTCAAGCCTTATTGATGACATTTATTTCCTCGGCAAAGTATTGGGAAGAAAGTATAGATTTCTTCGTTTGGCTTATAGCATATTTATGTATGGGATCATCATAGCTGTCATTGCTTATGGCCTTGCTAATCTTTATTATCTCACTCAACTTGGAATATAATATTTGAACCGTTGATTGCTGGTTGAGTATCCACCAAAACCTATCTAATATCCTCATATTGGGACTTGAGCCATTTTGGTGATGCCTCTAATCTCCAATACATATATATTTTTAGGTAGCGCATATATGCATGGAACAATCTTAAAGCGCTTACTCTCCTATCTGAAGAGTACACTTTTTCTTTGATTTGCATAATACGACCTAAATCATTGATCTGCTAGCACAAATCTGCATATTCCATGATCGGAAGTTCCTGATTGAATCCGCCTACTTTCATAAAATCTTTCTTCTTGCAAAAAATGACCTGGTCACCAAAAAATAACCGAAATCCATAGCATACACATCGAATTGGATTATATATTAAGGCCCCGAAATAGGTTTTTATCCCATTTTGAAGACTAATAAACCATGGAGTAAAGGCTCCTCTCATTATACTTGTAAATCCCGCTAATTTGATTTTTTCGTCTTTAAGTGTTGAAGAAACGATAGCTAGGCGATTTGCAGGTACGACTGTATGCGCATGAAAAAAAACAAGCACATCACCATTTGCCTGATAGAGGCCCTCATTCATTTGAAATGTCCGTCCTTTGGCAATGGATAGCTAAAGAATGTGTCCTTTCTACATGATCATACAGGATGTTTCATCCTAACTAGGTCTATCAACAAATATTATTTCTAATGGTCTGGGATCTAAATCCTCCAGATTTTTGAAAAGTTTCGGAAGTATTTTCTCATCGTTAAGTGTGGGAATAATAATGAAAACCTTCTCTATTGCCATAGAGTCTCAAAGTAGCTGATTCCATTTGGGTCAATTGACTAACTTAAGACAAATGGTTGAATAGTTATAAAATTTTACTTTTTGAAACAAAATTTTATAATTCTTAGTGACGGATACTTGATAATGAATGCAAAATACTGATTCCAAATTTTAAAAATTAAGGATCGTCCTCAACCGGTTATATCCAGACTTACTGACCGGAATAATCTGGTCATTTTTCAACTTTATGATGTAGCTGTCTTTTTCATAAAGTTCGATCTGTTTTACAAAATCAACCCGGACCATATACGAACGGTGAACTCTTATGAAGGCTTGCTGAGGCAAATGATTCTCAAAAAATTTCATTGTTTTTTGCTTCAGGAATTTGCCTTCGGGAGTATATATCATCACATAATCATCTTGTGACTCCAGATATTCCACTTCCTCAATGTAAATAATTTTAATCTTGTTCCCTGTTTTTACTGCAATTCTGTCGATTGTATCCACCTGATTTTGGTGGGTATCAATTAGCTCCTTTACATGATTTGAATTCAATGGTTTTTGAATCAATTCTTTTGCTTTCTCAATAGCAACAACCAATCGATCCTGAGCATAGGGCTTTAGAAGATAATCTACTGCATTGTTTTCAAATGCTTTCACTGCATATTGATCATAAGCTGTTACGAAAATAACATACGGCAATTCATCCAGTAATTCGAGCATTTCAAAACCATTGAGTTTTGGCATTTGAATGTCAAGAAAAACCAGATCCGGTTTAAGTTCGGTTATGCCTTTCAAACCCTCAAAACCATTTTCAAACTCTCCAATAATTTCCAGGCCTTCAATTTCATTTAGAAAATTTTTAAGTAATGATCTTGCAAGTGGTTCGTCATCAATCAATATTACTCGTATCATAGGTGCCATTTTGTGGAAAAGTAATTGTAACCAAAAATTTTCCTTCTTCACTGCGCGTAAAAATCAAGTCCTCCCTACCAAACATCAATTTCAGTCTTTGTGCGATATTTTGCAAACCTATTCCATTCCCTGCCCTTTTCTTTCGATCGATTTCGTCCATATCATTCTCGATCTGCACTTTTAAGTATCCATGAAAACAATCCGCGGTAATACGTATTTCCACCTGACCTAAAGACTCACTCAAACCATGCTTAATAGCATTTTCAACAATTGGCTGAAGAATTAATGAAGGAATAGAAGCATCAAGACATTTTTTTGCTATGTCTTTTTTAATGATCAGTCGATCTCCAAAACGTACTTTTTCAATGTCGAGGTATTTGGATATATTTTCTAACTCTTCAGAAAAATCTCTCATCGCATCGGGTTTCTCTGAAATAGAAAATCGTAGAAATTCTGATAATTTCAGAATCATCTCCTGTGCTTTTTTAGACTCGCTGACTGTGAGTGCACTAATGGAATTTAAACTATTAAACAAAAAATGGGGATTGATCTGGCTTTTTAAGACATTGAGCTCCGCTACTTTTACATTCGTTTTCAATTCTGATTCCAGATTTATTTTTTCCATGAAATTGTAATAATACATAATCAGGTAATATACCAATACAATAAGAATATATTCCATAATCCCAGTTAGGACTCGCCAAATAAGGGTATCATTAAAGAACTCACGATACCCTTCATTGAGTATGGGTATGGACTTTAAGGTATAAAATCCAAATAAAAACAACACCACCATTGTCAAGGAAATTACAGTCAAATGGTTGATGATGAGATTCCCGACATTGTTTGTTTCCATTTGACTAAACTTCACGGCATACCAAAGTCCTAGACCTATAATGGCATAGAGCAAGTTGAAAATAAAGCTGTCAACAATCGCTAAATAAATGGAAGCACTATAAAAATTATGAAGGAATACGCCATGAATCAAAGCGATCAGGAACCAAAAAATACCATAAAGTATCAGGTTCCGACGATTATTGGTGATTGGATGGAGCATTATGCCATTGTCCGTTTAAAATGACTTGATCTCACCACCACCAAACATTACAAACCCTTTAATAATCAATTGGCTCGTATTGTCTTTGACTGCATCAGAATTAAGTATACGCTTATCTGATATCCCACCAAAAATTGCGACTACTTCGCTTTTGACCTGCCAATGTTGAGGAACAACCATTCCCCACCCACCAAACATGGAAAACACCTCAATTTCACAAACACCAGGAGCAAGCTGAGATTTTGAAAATATGATTTCCGATCCTCCAAAAATAGTCGTCACCTTACCTCCTTTAAAATTATCAGAAGTAATGATTTTCTTGCCACCACCAAAGATGGCCACTTCATCTATATAGTCAGTATTACTACTATCTGTAAAAGTTGACTTACTATCATCTCCATTATTGTGATTCCAGCCATGTCTCCTTGAATTCCACCTACCCGGACCACCGTCATGATCGCTTCGATCTCCACGTCTTCTAAGAATTAGCGAAACACCTACAACAATCAAGACCAGGTACCAAAAAAGGTTTGCATCATCAGCAAAAAGATGAAAGAAGCCCGGCCATATGTCTGGTAGAATATCTGATAAAAGGAAAATTGACCCGATGCCAATCAAAATAACACCAGGGCCTACTTTATCGGTAGTCAAAAGTGAAAAAACGCCAATGGTAATTAATAAAAACTGCCAGGTCCAAATCCACCAAGGAATAAAATTTGGAATGAAGGTTATGTTATCTAAAATAAGAATTAATCCGATCGCGACTAATATCAAGCCTACTAAATGTCTTTTGTCTCTAACGTAAGGTGCCATGTGTTTTATCGTTTAATGATAGAATAAAGATAAACAGGCTGGAAATCTAAAAAATCAGTAAATCGGTAAAAGGCATGGTTTTGTCGGTAAGTGGGGTTAAATCTTAAAGAAGGTTGATTGAAACTAAAAAGAACTGGACTAAAATAAATGAAACCCTTTCACATCTAAAATCATTTATTTTTCATTTTATTCGCTATAGCGATATTCTTTTAAATAATCGCTCGGGAATTAGCTTGATAATTTTCATAATAAACCACCACTTTTTAGAGATATACACTACATCCGAGGATTTAGTCCTTGCTTTAAAAATTTGTATCGCGCATTCCTTTGCACTGACTGTGAGAAAGGGAGGCAGGTCTATTCCATGAGTCATTTTTGTTAGTACGTAACCGGGTTTTATGGTGATTACCCTAATTTTTGATTTGTATAAACGATTTCTCAAACCTTGCATATAGACAGTAAATGCTGCTTTGGCACTGCCATAAATGTAATTGGATTGACGACCACGATCCCCCGCAACAGACGACACACC
>JAHEMV010000301.1 GCA_024643455.1 Cytophagales bacterium | reverse complement strand
TGATACACTTGAAATCCCTATTGATTCGTTAACTAATTATTTCTCAATCTCATTCAGAACTACTTCATTTCTTATTACAAATGCACCTTTTGATGCATTAAAAGAATTTGGATTGAATAACATGAACAATGATTCATTAAAATATGAAATACAAATGCTATATGACGTGTATTATCCTGAATACAGAGGTACCATTAATAGATACTATGAACTCATTGATGGAGCACTGGGGAAGGGTGAGAATTACTTTGAAGACTTGTCGTTTCTTACACACAAGATTAAACCCTACGATATTAATTCCTTGAAAAAAGACAGGTCGTTTTTATTTTCTCTAATTCGTTTGCGTTCCTTAAATGAGCAACTGATATACTATAACAACGAAATATTTGAGAGGCAAAGCAAGATACTTAAAATGCTGGATCAGGAACTTCAAAATAAATAACAAACGCTAACAATAAACAAACAGCATTGAAACGACTGTTTATTCCAACCGTTAACTCTCACTAAATCAATTAACATTTGAGTGAAAGCCAGTTTATAGTTTTCCAAATAGTGGAATACCAAACGATGAAAACCAAACGTCCAATAGTAGCTAGGAAACCCGAACGATGCAGCTCATTATTATGGATAGAAGGCAATACCATTGTGATGTAGAACAAATCATTGAAGCCGACCGCTCACGCGTGGCACGCGATTCGCGATCAATTAAGAAAAATACATACCCAATCAAAACCATGCAAATCCCGCGCCACGCTAAGGCGGCTTAGTTCCACTGTTATGTGCAAGCATGCCTCAAAATGCAAAACCACGCATATTCCTATTAACTAAAAAAGGAGGTGCCTATGAATCCATCAGAACTTAGTGTTTTCATCTTTGGAATCTATCTGATTATTGTAGCGGCTGGATTCCTGTTTATGCCAAATACCATATTACCTATCTTTAAAATGCCCAAGACCCAGGAGCAGTGGATCAGGGTGATGGCTGTAGTTGTAGGAGGATTGGCATACTTTTTCATTGTAGCTGCAGTGAATAACTTGACGCCAATAATCTGGGCAACAGTTTATGAAAGATTTGGGGTTTTTGTTGTATTTGTTGGTCTGGTTGTTGTCAGGAAGGCCAAGCCACCCCTGATTCTATTCGGTTTAGTTGATGCTGCAGGGGCAGTATGGACTCTTATAACTCTCACTTAGATCTAAAACAATAATCGTTTCTTGGGGATTGCGTGGTTTTTATATCCCAAGTGATTTTAAACGATGCTTAAACCTAACAAATCACTAAAGCCGACCGTAAACGCATGTCACGTCCTACGCAAAAAAGGCAAATCCCTCGCCACGCTACGGCGGCTTAGCTCCACCGTTGTGCACTTATAAAATGTTGTATCAAAAAATACTAATATGAAAAATCAATTCAGATTGCTAGCCATTGCATCTGCGTTAGTGTTTATTAGTTCATGTTCTTCAAGGAATATTGATAATCAGGTACAGTATGGTTTAATGATTGAACAATATGTGAATTATTGGAATAGCGGACAATTTAATGATATCGACCAACTGCTATGTGAAGATTTTGAGCTTAGAATGACTCCGGAATTTGAACCAGAGCGGGGTATTACAACTTTTAAAAATAGTGTTACATATTGGCGAACAGCATATCCTGATTTCCATTTAGCTATTGAGGAATCAATTTTTTCAAATGATGCTGCCACCCTTCGATGGAGGATTACCGCGACAAATACAGGTCCAGGAAGCCATCCTCCAACAGGCAAACGAATTGAGGTACCAGGCATTAGTGTATTTCATTTTGAAGAAGGGAAAATAAAGGATGAATGGATTGCGTCAAATAATTACTACTGGCTTCTACAACTTGGATTTACTCTTGAAGTACCACCTTTCGATGAGAAATCAATAACTGAATAGTGCACAACAATCCACTAAAACCGACCGTGACGCGTGTCACACCCTTTGCAGAATGGCAAAGCTTCAGCTATGCTACGGCGGCTTAGATCCACCGTACCCCTATCAAATTATTTTCATTGTTCACAATCAATAAGAATATAATGAAGACTTTTAGGCTAAGATCTACAAATTTGATCTTTAGTAGACGTCTCGCGATAGCAATCGGGATCGCCCTCATCTCAGGCGAAACTCTGCGTCTTTGGAGCGGAGGGCCCATCGCTTGGGGGATGGACCATTATCTTATGGGTGTACTATTGCTGTTTGGTGCTTGGAAAAGCCATCGATGTAATAATCTTGGTCCGCGTTACCTCCTAGCAGCATGGGCATTTACATGCGGTGTAGAATATATGAATATCGTTAGACATATTGAGCTCCTCCATAATTCGGGAAAATCAAATATATCTTTTGCATGGTTAGGTATTATCGGTATCGGATACCTACTTTGCTTACTTGGGCTAGGGGCCAGCTTTAAAGTGCAATCAGACGATGCAGGGTAAAGGAACTAGTCGTTGGAAAAGTAGGGAAAATTATCGTTTCTTGAAGAGAAGGGATTATTGGTATAACAAACCACTAAAGCCGACCGCTCACGCGTGTCACGCCCTTTGCAAAAAAGGCAAAGCCCGCGCCACGCTACGGCAGCTTAGTTCCACCGTCAGGCAAAAAAGTAAATCGTATTCCTATCAGATTATTATGATTTAGTATTTAAAGGAAAAGCATATGGAATTTTACAAGAGCGTTATTATCTCAGAAAAAGGCCCGCCAAATGTATTAAAATTGATTGATAATGAGTTGAGAGAACCTTTAGAGAATGAAGTCCGAATAAAAATCATTTGCACTGGAGTAGGCTTCACAGATGTTATTATGAGGTATGGTCATTATATATTTGCTCCGAAGATTCCATTTGTACCTGGTTATGAAATTATTGGAACAGTGGATGAGTTGGGCAAGGGCGTGACAAACTTATCGCAGGGGCAACTAGTTGCGGCGTTAACTGTGCATGGTGGCTATGCTGAATATATTTATTTACCACCTGAAGAACTTGTAACAGTACCAGACAATCTGGACCCGAAAGAAGTATTGAGTTTGATTTTGAATTATGTGACAGCTTACCAAATGTTGAATAGGGTAGCAGAGGTTAAGCAGGGACAGACTGTCTTAATCACAGGGGCTTCAGGTGGCGTCGGGAATGCTTTATTGCAACTGGGAAAGAATGCCGGTTTAAAAATGTATGGAACAGCATCTAAAAAGAAACATTCATTGGTAACTCAATTAGGAGGCATTCCAATCAATTATCATTCAGATGATTTTACGGAAATAATTCATCAGGAGGAACCAGATGGTATAGATGCTGTGTTTGATGCCATTGGCTGGCGTTCTGCTAGGCAAGGCTATAAGTTGCTACGGCGCGGAGGGACACTGGTTTCATTTGGACAAACAGGATCATTAAAAAATGGCAAATTGAACACCATAACAGGATTAATGGACTTTTTTCTTCCAAGTATACTGAACCTGATTCCAGATGGTAAGCGTGCATCATTTTACGGTATTACAAGGTTATATCGAAAAAACCCGATACCATTCAGAGAAGACTTACCCAAACTATTCGAATTACTGGCAGCGAAAAAACTGAAGCCTGTAATTGATAGTGTTTTACCCCTTTCTGAGGCTGTGCGGGCAAATGAAATCCTTGAAAAAGGCGAGGCACAAGGAAAACTAGTGTTGCTATGTAATGATGAATAGGCCTGTCTGAACCCTGGCGTTATAATCGCGATTTAATTTTATGCAAAAAGTAAGAGCCTATATATTATTTCATTCGAGTTTATTCGGCGCTTCTATCGCTATATCAATTTTTATTGGATTGTATTACATGTGGAGATCACAGGAGTTTTCAACCACTGCAATTGGATTCGCCTATCTTTTCACTCCTTTGTTGATGCAGTATTTCATTTATGAGCTGAGAAACCGGGGCGTCTATTATTTCTACTATAACTTGGGAATCAATAAAGTGCAATTATGGGCGTCCACTCTAATTTTTAATTTAATTATTGCGGGTCTTATAACCTTCATTTCATGGTTGGGCTACACGTTGATAGTGTAAACAAAAGTTACGCAGGAAAAATCGTCCTTTCGGATATTTATCTATCATGCAAACCAGGCGAGATTGTTGGATTGCTAGGAAGAAATGGTTCTGGAAAATCTACTCTAATGAAGATCATTTTCGGTTCCGTTATTGCAGAGAATAGGTTCATTAAAATAGACTCAAAACGTGTTTCAAAACCATTTGAGAACTTCAACAAAGTAAGGTATCTTCCCCAAGATAGCTATCTGCCTAAAGATGTATCTATTGATAAAATCATTAGGCTATTTGGCGATTATCTTGATGTCTCTATGGTTAGAGATGATCCATTCATTTTCAAATTCTTACAAAAGACTTCAAGGCAGTTATCTGGAGGAGAGAAACGAATTATTGAGATCTTGCTAATTGTTTATTCCAATTCACGTTACATTTTATTGGATGAACCCTTTAATGGTGTTGCCCCTAAGAACATTGAAGTCATTAAAAGTAGAATCCGGGAGCAATCTAAAACGAAGGGGATAATCTTAACAGATCATGATTATCGAAATATAGTAGATATATCGGATAGAATTCTTCTTCTGTATGATGGAGGCACCAAGGAAGTTAAGAGTATGGATGAATTAAAATACTGGGGCTACGTCCCTGAAATCAACTGAGTTTTGCTGGCTTATAACAAATCACTACAGCCAACCGCAACGCGTGTCATGCCAATTGCAGATGAGGCAATCATCGCACCACGCTACGGCGGCTTAGTTCCACCGTTCGACGGAAGTAAATTCTGATCTATGGAAGAAGAGGAGGACGAAAAAAAGGGTATTTCAATTGGGCGGCTGGGCAGTCACAGCAATACACGCGAATTTATTGATGGGAGTATACGATCACATGCAATCCTTAGAACAGCTTCAATAGGGCTTGGTAAATACAAACCTGGATGGAAATGGTCTCTGCATGCTGGGCCTCAGACAGGAAGGCCCTCGGAGAACCACATTGGCTATGTGATTTCAGGCTATATGATGGTTAAAGATACATCCGGTTATGAAGCCACAGTTGGGCCAGGAGAAGCATTTGAGATTTCAGCAGGAAGCGATGCTTGGGTTATTGGGGAAGAGCCATGTATCGCTCTTGATTTCATACCACTTTCATAATGATTATGGCCAATCAATATACGCTAATTTGGCTTAATCGGTCGAACAAATTACTAAAGCCGACCGTGACTCATGTCACGTCCTTTGCAGAAATGGTAAAGCCCGCGCCACTCTACGACGGCTTAGCTCCACCGTTCTATGCACTTTAATATTCTCAAGCATTACCCTGGCAGTACATTTATTTAGGAGTTGTGCTTCATCAATAATCAACCATTAACCGATGATAAGATTCTTTAGACAGATTAGACAAAATTTACTTTCTGAAGGTAAAACTGGAAAATATTTAAAATATTCACACCTCAAATTTCAGCTTACAAAGTACTTGAATCGAAAGGCATTGATTTAATCAGCAATAATCAATTGAAAAAACTAATATTAGACCTATACAACATCGACTATCCAACATTGCAATATGAATATGAGAATTATCATAAAAATATTCACGGTTATGGAAGACCCATTGCAAGAACCTTTTTTATAGCTGGTAATAATGAAACGTTGAAACCAGTTGATTACAAGTCCTTATATTCCAACGTTGAGTTTATCAACGTACTAAAACTAATTATCAGTAACGACAATACAATCGTCAAGATGTTAAAAGACCTCATTGAAAAATGTCAAGAAATAGAAAATGCAATAGATGTTGAATTGAAAAAATAACGAAAGAACAACAATGTGTATAATGCATGCCAGAAATCAAACAACTAGCATATTATACTCAAATACAATTAAATAAATATGCTGACAGATATAAATCCAAAATTGCCAATGCGAAATATAGATGCAACTAAGAAATATTACCTGGAAAAGCTAGGTTTTAAAGAGTTAGGAGATTACGGTGATTATTTCATGGTTAAAAAGGATACTATAGAAATTCATTTCTTTGAGTTTAAAGAACTTATTCCAAAAGAAAACTATGGACAAGTATATATAAGGACGAGCGACATTGAAAGTCTCTATCGATCAATTTTGGAAAAGAAAATTGATATTCACCCAAATGGGTCTTTAGAATCTAAACCTTGGGGGCAAAGAGAATTTTCTCTCCTTGATCCGGACAATAATCTATTGACTTTTGGGCAAAATATATAGACAAAGAATGAAAGAAATAAATATCGGACCCTATAGCATTTTGTGACGACTTTCGTTTTGAAAACATATAACAAATCACTAAAGCAGACCACTTCACGCATATCACATGTTTTGCGAAATAAGCAAATCCCGCGCCACGATATGGCGGCCTAGTTCCACCGTTACACGACTAAAATAATATTATGGACAATCATGAGAAGATTAACTATGTAGAATTTCCTGCTCGTGACATTAAAGCTACCAAGGCCTTTTTCATTAAAGCCTTTGGCTGGACCTTCGAGGATTATGGGCCGGATTATGCATCGTTTTCGGACTCAGGCATTGCAGGAGGCTTTTATAAGGCAGAGCTTAGCGCCAGGACAGAAAACGGCAGCGCATTAATCGTTTTGTATAGCAATGACCTCGAAGGCACATTGAAAAATGTAGTCGCTGCGGGGGGCATCATCTTAAGAGATATCTTCTCCTTTCCGGGTGGTAGGAGATTCCATTTATCAGAGCCTAG
>JAHEMV010000300.1 GCA_024643455.1 Cytophagales bacterium | reverse complement strand
AAAAAAAAGTTCATTGAAACTGATTTCAATGAACTAATTAATTTATCTTATAAATGACTGTAAAACCAATTGTTATATCTATAATAACTCCAATTTACCAACCATTTTTGTCCATTATATCTCAAAAACAGCAGGATTGATAAAGGAGAAATTCGTGAATATTGGAGAAAAGAGAAACAGGGAAGTTATCCCTGTTAAACTCTAAATTTAAAAGCTTTGTCGCGCAACATTTGCCTATCAGCAGTAATGCTCGGATCGCTGTAAATATTCTTTGAAAGTTCAGCCACAACCTTTTTCTTATATCCCAATTTTTCAGCGATATCTTCGCAAAAGACAATTTCTGATTTGAAAACTTGCCCATCAATTTTCATCAATTGAATTACCATGTACAAATATTCAAATCGCTCTTCCTCAGAAAGATGTTCCAAATCAGTGATAGGTTCTGGTTTATTCAGTAGTTGTTTTATTTCTTCTTCATCAACATTGTTTACTTTGGCGATGTGTTCTATAAGTTTTCGCTCTTTTGTTGCGAGTTTCCCATCTATAGTGGCCAACTGAATCAGAATGTTTAATTGTTTAGTGATCATCTCTGGTTTATTTCATTAAAACTTTTGTATGCTTTCCAAATTTAAGAATAAAAATGACTTTTAAGTCTTTAGGTCCTTAATTGGGTAATATGGACATGTAATATTTTTTGTAATTATAACGCCAAAGAGGTCAATAGCTTAAAGTAAAGTTACTCAATCAGGACTTTATCTTCATATTATACTTTTTCTCACATATAATGTGTCTATTTTCGTCATAAGTCACCTCATGAAAAGTGAGCTTATTTTTTTTATCCACCAATATCGCTGTTGTACACCGTGTTCCGTATCCATCCATGGAAATAAAGACAGGAGAAAGTTTTTTTTCTAAATCGTACGAAATACCAGTCTTAGGCAACATATTATCTGGTGCTGGTTGATCATCAATTAATAGTTCGATCAAATCCCTGGTTCTTATTGTTTCTGATCGAATAACACCTGAAATTCCATTTTTTCCTATTTTAACCTTAGGCCATTCAGTATCCAGTAAATGATTACTTAATCCATGAATTCCCGCTTCTATTTTTGTTGTTTGATCTGTAATATTTGAATAATGAAACATGTTGCTAAATCCATTATCGCTCAATAACAAATTGAATCCATTGTACAATTGTCGATTTTTTCTTATCTGCTTTAAAAACGTTGATACATCATTTTTCTGGATTAAATATTGATAAGAAAGAATACCTCTTGAAATGGCTTTTGGATCGATATTTTTTGGATCACGAAAATTAGTTATTGCAATGAATCGTCCGTTTTTATTTATACCAAGCCAAGTTCCTTTTGATTCGATGTCTCTTCCTCCTAGGATTGAATTATCCTCAGGCCAAAAATCTGCTGCCAAGGTCGGTCGATTAAAAAATTCGTCCCGATTGGCTACCAAGATAAGTTTGTATTTAGAATGTTGATTAAATGCAAATAAAATTAGGCACATATAGTCTTATGAAAACTCGAATTAGTTTAGTTGTTTTTTTACTTTGTTTTAAATTCATAATTTTGAATCTAAATAAAGCAAGCTAATTGTCATTTGCCAATACTGTTTGGTTTATTTAATCTTTTCCAACTATTTATGGTTAAATGATGTTCGGTTTTTTTAAAAAAAAGAAGGATGTAAAAAAGTCAGCGATTCAAATTCTTGATCGAAACGGGAATCAGCTTTCTGAAGGAGATATAGTTATGTCATATCGATACGATCTTGGGAAGTGCGTTATAGTAAATTCTATAAATGGATTAGAATATGAGTCTATTGAAAGTAAAAAAAGAGTTAACTGGACTTTGATGATTGATGCTGCGAATGAAAGACAAAAGGTCGAGAAAATAGAGTAATTAATATTTTTAGTTTTTTTCATTTAAAAGCCATATTTTGCATGAAATATGATTATTAAAAGAATAAATAGTATCTAATATTGTTTTTGTTTTACAAAAACAGAGGACAACTTAACTAATTGTAACAAGATAACTGCGATGAAAAAAGCATTAATAACAGGAATTACAGGTCAGGACGGTGCATATCTCACTGAATTACTATTGCAAAAAGGATATGAAGTCCATGGAATAAAAAGGAGAAGTTCACTGTTAAATACAGATCGGATTGATCATTTGTATCAAGATCCTCATGAAAAGGAAGTAAAGCTTAAATTGCATTATGGTGATTTGACCGACTCTGGTAATATTATTAGAATAATTCAGGAAATTCAACCTGATGAGATCTATAATCTTGGTGCAATGTCGCATGTAAAGGTGAGTTTTGATACGCCGGAATATACTGCAAATGTAGATGGATTAGGTACTCTAAGAATATTGGAGGCTGTTAGACTTTTAGGTTTAATAGATAAAACAAGAGTATATCAGGCTTCGACTTCTGAACTTTACGGTTTAGTTCAGGAAATACCACAATCAGAAAATACTCCCTTTTATCCACGATCACCTTATGCTGTCGCTAAACTTTATGGTTATTGGATAATTAAAAATTACCGTGAAGCATACAATATGTATGCCTGTAACGGGATATTATTTAATCATGAATCTCCCTTACGAGGAGAAACATTCGTTACTAGGAAAATAACCAGAGCGGTAGCCCGTATAGCTTTAGGTCTCCAGGAGGTAATTTATCTGGGTAACATCGACGCCAAAAGAGATTGGGGTCATGCGAAAGATTTTGTGAGGGCGATGTGGCTCATATTACAACAGGAAGTTCCGGAAGATTATGTTATTGCTACAGGAGTTACCACCACAGTAAGGGATTTTGTAAAAATGAGCTTTGCTGAAGTGGGAATCGAATTGGCTTTTAATGGAGAAGGTGTAAATGAAACCGCAAAAATTGTAGCTTGTACCAATAGTGATTTTCAACTCAAAATCGGCCAGGAGGTGCTTAGAATAGACCCAAGGTATTATCGACCCACAGAAGTAGAGTTGCTTATTGGAGATCCAACAAGAGCAAAACAAAAACTAGGATGGGAAACGGAATATGATCTTAAAGGTTTAGTTAATGACATGATGAGTTCGGATATTGAATTATTCAAACGCGATAAGTTTCTATTAAAAGGTGGTCACAAGGTCTTCAACTATCACGAATAATAATGGATAAAGGAGATAAAATTTACGTTGCCGGACATCGAGGGATGGTAGGTTCTGCAATAATAAGAAAATTGGAATCAGAAGGATATCATAATATCCTTACTAGGACTTACAGTGATTTAGATTTGAGATCTCAGGAAGATGTCTCCATTTTTTTCAAAAAGGAGAAACCAGATTATGTATTTCTTGCTGCTGCCAAGGTAGGAGGGATAATCGCTAATAATACGTATAGGGCTGAATTTTTGTATGACAACCTGATGATTCAGAATAATGTCATAAACAGCGCCTATATAAATAAGGTTAAGAAATTAATGTTTTTAGGGAGTTCATGCATTTATCCCAAAATGGCGCCACAACCATTGAAAGAAGATGCATTATTAACCGGGTTGCTGGAATCAACCAATGAACCTTACGCAATCGCGAAAATAGCTGGAATCAAAATGTGTGATGCATATCGTGATCAATATGGTTGTAATTTCATTTCCGTAATGCCGACAAACCTTTACGGGCCAAATGATAATTATGATCTAAAAAATTCTCATGTATTACCAGCGTTAATCAGGAAATTTCACGAAGCAAAAACAAGCGGCAAAAATGGTGTTGAAATTTGGGGGACAGGAACTCCAAAAAGAGAATTTATGCATGTTGATGATTTAGCTTCAGCTTGTTTTTATCTGATGCAGCGTTATAATGAACCAGGTTTTGTAAATATTGGTGTAGGTAAAGATATATCTATTAAAGAACTTGCTGAATTGATTAAAAAAATTGTTGGTTTTAAAGGGGAACTTACTTTTGATACTTCCAAACCCGATGGGACACCAAGAAAATTAATGGATGTATCCAAATTAGAAAATTTAGGATTTAAGTACAGTATCGAACTGGAAGATGGGATTAAATCCGTATATCAGGACTTTCTAAATAAAACAGGCATATAACCCATCAAAGGAGCAAGGAAGTTAATTCAAACCCCTAAATTCAGGATTTGAGCTGCTTAACTGTCTCAACAATCCACTGTTAACCTGCACCAAGGTACGAGGTCCCGATTGCATCGGGATGAGGCCCGGTTTCAACGTCAAGCTTTACTCGGTACTTAATAAATGTTAGGTTTGAAAAACGTTTCCCTTAACTCCGATGGGTATTATTTTTGATTATTCAAAACTTTCAATTAACTGGTCATATCACGATTTGATAGACTAATGCAAAGACAAATATAATTGTTTCTAATACACAATTTGAAATATATCAAAATAAAAAAGCCTCATTTAGAGGCTTTTTTATTTTGTTGAGTATGCTATGATTACATCATTCCACCCATGCCACCGCCACCCATTGGAGGCATAGCAGGTCCTTTATCATCACTTGGAGCATCAGCAACTACAGCTTCTGTAGTCAACAATAATGCAGCAATGGATGCAGCATTTTCAAGTGCTAACCTGGTAACCTTTGTAGGGTCAATGATCCCAGCGGCAATCATGTTTTCAAATTTGTTTTCTCTTGCATTATAACCGAAATCGGCTTTACCCTCTTTCACTTTTTGCACCACTACTGAAGCTTCTTCTCCAGCATTAGTAACAATTGTTCTTAATGGAGATTCTAGTGCCATTCGAACGATATTAATTCCAGTCAACTGATCTTCATTGTCAGCTTTTGCGTTATCAAGCGCCTTTACTGCTCTGATAAGTGCAATTCCACCTCCGGCAACAACACCTTCCTGAACCGCAGCTCGGGTTGCATGAAGAGCATCATCAACTCGATCTTTCTTTTCTTTCATTTCTACTTCAGTAGCAGCGCCTATGTAAAGGATAGCAACTCCACCAGAAAGTTTTGCCAATCTTTCCTGAAGTTTTTCTCTATCATAATCTGAGGTGGTATTTTCTATCTGAGATTTGATTTGACTAACTCTTGCTTGAATATCTTTTTTTGCTCCACCGCCATTGATAATGACTGTTTTATCTTTATCGATGCTGATTTTTTCTGAAGTTCCAAGTAATTCCAAAGTTGCGTTTTCCAATTTGAAACCTCTTTCTTCAGAGATCACTGTTCCACCAGTTAATATTGCGATGTCTTCAAGCATAGCCTTCCTTCGGTCACCAAAACCAGGAGCTTTTACAGCTGCAACTTTAAGTGAACCTCTGATTTTATTTACTACCAATGTAGCAAGTGCTTCACCATCGACATCTTCAGAGATGATTACAAGTGGTTTTCCTGTTTGTGCAGCAGCTTCCAGGATTGGAAGTAACTCTTTCATAGAAGAGATTTTCTTGTCATATATCAAAATATACGGACTTTCGAGATCAGCTTCCATTTTTTCAGTATTGGTCACGAAATATGGAGATAGATAGCCTCTGTCAAATTCCATTCCTTCCACAGTTTTAACTTCCGTGTCAGTTCCTTTTGCTTCTTCAACAGTGATTACGCCATCTTTCCCAACTTTTTCCATTGCATCAGCAATCATCTTTCCTATTTCCTGGTCGTTGTTAGCAGAAATTGAAGCTACTTGTGCGATTTCATTTGAATGTTTAATTGCCTTGGATTGTTTTTTCAGATCAGCAACCACTAATCCTACAGCCTTGTCAATTCCTCGTTTAAGATCCATAGGATTTGCGCCAGCAGCAACGTTTTTTATACCATGTGCAAATATAGACTGAGTTAATACAGTTGCAGTTGTTGTCCCATCACCAGCATCATCAGCAGTTTTAGATGCAACTTCTTTCACTAATTGTGCACCCATGTTTTCAACCGCATCTTTCAATTCGATTTCTTTTGCAACAGTTACACCATCTTTAGTCACAGTAGGAGCTCCGAATTTTTTGTCTAAAATTACGTTTCTTCCTTTTGGTCCAAGCGTTACTTTTACTGCATCAGCGATAGCTTCTACACCTCTTTTTAGTTTTTCTCTAGCCTCAGTATTAAAGAATATTTCTTTTGCCATTTGTTTATTATGTTTTGTATTTAAAAATATATTAAAGAATAGCTAAAATGTCTGATTCTCTCATGATCAGATAATCATTGCCATCTACTGCGATTTCAGTTCCGGAATATTTACCATAAAGTACGGCATCACCGACTTTTACAGTCATAGGTTCGTCCTTTTTACCATTTCCAACTGCCACAACTTTGCCTTTTTGAGGTTTTTCTTTTGCGGTATCAGGGATAATAATTCCAGAAGCAGTTTTTTCTTCAGCTTCAGCAGGTTCTACCAGAACTCTGTCTGCTAGTGGTTTGATATTTACTTTCGACATTTTGTTATAAAAATTTTAGGTTTGTTTTAAATCAGACTTCGCTATTGCATTTCTTATGCCAATTAAAAAATGGCATAAAATCCATGTTTTTGCCTGCCAATTTTGCATGATTCATATATTTAGCCTGACAAATTGTGGACAGCTACAATATTCTTGCATGACAATTGTCAAGGGCGTTGCTTTACTTGGTCTTTATAATGATTTGGTGATTTTGCAAAATGGAAGTGTTATTAATTCAAGAACTATTTTGGGAATGGCAGGATTCAATAATTTTTCGAGCACTCCTTTAAGAAAAAATGCTTTAAACGCGCACATTAAAAACCTAGATATGAAATCTGATTTTTACAAGGCAAAGAAAGGATGGATTTT
>JAHEMV010000299.1 GCA_024643455.1 Cytophagales bacterium | reverse complement strand
AATAAAATCTTTCAAAAAGGATTACCAAAACGAGAAATTGTCATAACTTCATAATGAAGTTTATTTAGGATAATTAACTTTTCACTTTTTAATTGTATTTCCATTTTTTAAATAATCGTAAAAAAGTGTATCCTATCTTCAATTCAATTTTTACCTTAGATTCATCCTTTTTCCAAAGCCAATAAAATGGTTAAAACGAAGAGCTAGATGGAACAATATCTACACTGCTTAACGAATTAGAAATTATTAGATGACAATTAAATATTAACTATAGAATCACCTAAATCCAACAATTATGAGAATTGCTTTTTTCTATTTAGCCATACTACTTTCCGGTTTTTCATATGGCCAGGTAAAAGTATATGAAGGCCAGGAAGTGATCCCGACCTATCAAAGAGGAGCAGATGAAATGAGTCCTATTTTTTACACAGGGAGGGGAGTTCAGGGTGCTGCAGGGCATATTTATCCCTATCCTGCGCAGACCAATCTTGGAGAAAAGTTGACAATGGTAACCTACAAAATGGTATATCTCGAAAATGAATATTTGAAAGTTGCGATTCTGCCAGAGTTTGGGGGCAGGTTATTTTCAGCTATTGATAAGACCAACGGGCATGAGTTGTTTCACCGAAATAGTGTTATCAAACCTGATCTAATCGGGACACTTGGTGCATGGATTTCCGGTGGAATTGAATGGTGTTTTCCGCATCATCATAGAACTACTACATTACTTCCGGCTGATTATATGATCGTGGAAAATGATGATGGGAGTGCAACCGTATGGGTTGGGGAAACTGAACGAGATTTGCGATTGAGAGGAATCATTGGGATTACGCTGAGACCAGGTAAATCGTACATCGAGGCAGATTATAGGCTAAATAATACAAATTCGGTCACAAAAAATTTTCTTTTTTGGGCCAATGTCGCCGTAACAGCCAACGAAAACTTTCGCACTTTTTGGCCACCAAGCCAGGAGATCGGCGTCTTTCATAGCAATACAAGTTTTACCCATTGGCCTTTTTCCTTTGAAATTTATAATGGTATTGACTATTCGAATGGGGTAGATCTCACCTGGTGGAAAAACCATCCTGATCCAGTTTCATTTTTTTTCTGGCAGGGTAAGGAAGGTTTTGTAGGTGGGTACGATTATGCTCAACATGCCGGAACAATTCATGTCGGAGATGTTATGGAAAATAAAACATCAAAGCTATGGCAGTTTGGTCCTGGACTTCAGGGACAAAATGCACGAAGGAAACTTACCGATGATGGTAAGGCTTATGTAGAATTGATGACTGGAACCTTTTCCAATAATCAGCCAGGCTACGGTTGGTTCGAGCCACACTCCGTGAAGGAAGCTACAAATTATTGGTATCCGATAAGGGATCTGGAAATTGTCAAAAACGCAACCACAGAGGCTTCTGTTACCCTTCAACTCAAAGAACCACGATTAGTATTTTATGGATTTAATACCACTAAACAATATGCAGGAGCCAAAACCATCCTCAAATACGACAATGAAGTACTAAAGAGTGAAGTGATCGACATAAGTCCTGCAAATCCATACACATCCACATTTAAAACCAAAGCAGATATAGACGAGTATCAATTGTATGTAGAACTCCAGGATAAAGATGGAAAGGTATTGGTATCTTATCGGCCTTATAAACTTCAAAAACCGGAATTGCCTGACACACAGGAACAACCAAAATCACCTGAAGAACTAGAAACTGTGGAAGATCTTTATCTTACAGGACGCTTTGTGGAGCAGTTTTCACGGCCTGGCCTTAATCCGGATCAGTATTATCTGAAAGCATTATTGCTTTCACCCAAGGATTATCGTGTAAATATCGCCTTAGGCATCCGCAGGGTGAATCAATGGCGTTATGAAGAGGCAGAAATGTATCTTGAAAAGGCCGCTGACAAACTTCGTGCAGACTATTTTCAACCCAAAGAAGGTGAATTATTTTATTACCTCGGTTTAGCACAAAAAGCACAAGGAAAGTATGAGCTGGCCTATCGGAACTTTTCACAGTCCACCTGGTATTATGAATGGAGATCATCAGGTTTTTATGAATTAGCATTGATGGAGAGTAAAAGCGGTAATTATCCAAAGGCACTGGAGTTTATACAAAAAGCATATTCGAATAATAATTTGGATGGAAGGATTTTACTTCTTTACAGCTCACTTTTGAGGAAGATGGGTGAAAAAGAAAAGGCACTTGAACAGATTGAAAAATTAATCAATTTTGATCCGATAAATTTTGCTGCATATTTTGAAAAAGGTTTAATTACAGGAGAAGATATCCTTTCAGGATTGAAGAGCAATATGCAGGAAGTAGATAATAATTACCTGGAAATTGCGGTGAATTATATGAATTCCGGGATGCTGGAAGAGGGTATTGAACTTCTTTCATCCTTGAGCAATCCATCAAATCCGTTGGTTGGATATTATTTGGCCTGGTTCTACTCTAAAAATAATCAATCGGAAAAAGCCAAAGAACAATTAATGGCTGCCGGGAAACAGTCCATCGATTATTGCTTTCCCTATCGTGAACAATCAGTAGAAGTATTGGAACATGCTATTGAAAAGTCTGGAAATAATGCCGGACCATATTATTTGCTTGGCAATCTATTGTACGATAAACGTCCGGATGATGCCCTGAAAGCCTGGAACCATGCATTGCAGGCAAATAAGGAGTTTGCCATGGTTTGGAGAAATCTCGCGTTCGGGGCTTTTTATCATGAAAATAATATCCAAAAATCCATTGAGTACATGAAGAAGGCTATTGAGTTAGATGAGGAACAGCCAATTTGGTATGCTGAACTTGAAACGTATTATGATATGTCCGATGAAAATTTTGTTGAATGCCTTGATATCATGGCTGCACATATTGATGTAGTGAAAAAAGATATCAACGCTCCAAAGAGCCTTGTAAAGTTATATAATCTCAATGGTGAATACGATAATGCCATACAGTTACTGGGAAACCACCATTTCAGAACCTGGGAAGGAGGAAGGGATATATACTTTCATTATGTTGATGCGCATACGTTGAAAGCAATGGATTTAATGAATATCGGGAATAATGAAAAAGCAATTGCTGAATTGGAGAAGGCCATGGAGTATCCAGAAAATCTGGAAGTTGGTAAACCATTAAATGATGAGCGGAATGCAATGATTCTTTACTTTATGGGAATGGCTCATAAAAATATGGGTGAAAAGGCAAAAGCAAATGATTGTTTCAGCAAAAGCGTTGGTGCAAAAAATTCGCAGAATTGGCCAGATCTGTTGTTCTTTCAGGCCAGATCATACCAGGAACTTGGCGAACCCGAGAATGCAACATTATTGTATAAGGAGCTAAATTTGAAAGGTGAAGAACGGCTTAGTAGAGGCAAAGCTAGTCTGGGTATCGGAGTTGAAGAAACATCGGGAAATGGGAATGAATCAATTTCAGATGGGTATTACCTAAAAGCACTGGGTACACTTGGTTTGGGGAATAGCACAGAAGCAAAAACATTATTGGAAGAATCATTGAAAGCCTATAAAAACAACCTATGGGCCAAAATACATTTACAATCGATAATGTGAGTAAAAGAAGTATCAACGTTTTTTTAAAATGGACAGTGCATTGTAAATTGGATCGTTTATAATCTAATGCAGATAGTTCAAGATATGCTCCTCTAAATCGTTGAGAGCATATTTTAAAAAGTGATTGTTAAAATTCAATAATATGAAAAATTCAATATATACTAAATCATCCTTGATTTGCCTGGTATTTACAGTACTATATTTCGGTGCATTTGCTCAACAAACAAATGACTATCTAATTAGTCCGGTAGAATTTACACAAGTGAATATCAATGATCAGTTTTGGAAACCATGGCTTGAATTGAATAAAAACGTCACCATTCCATCAAGTCTGAAAAAATGTGTGGAAACTGGCAGGATTGAAAATTTTGAAGTAGCTGGAGGAATTAAACCGGGAGTATTTAAGGGTGTTTTTCCTTTTGATGACAGCGATGTCTATAAAATAATTGAGGGAGCTTCCTATTCCCTTACAAGTCATCCTGATCCTGCGTTGAGTGGCTATTTGGATACGATAATTTCCTACATTGCAGCTGCCCAGGAGCCGGATGGATACCTGCAAACATGGGTAACGATTGATCCGAGTAAACCCCCGACAGATTGGTCTGGAACGGGCCGATGGACCAACATTGGAAGTGGTCATGAATTATATGACGCTGGCCATCTATACGAAGCAGCAGTGGCGCATTACAAGGCCACTGGCAAAGAAAACCTCCTGAAGGTAGCAATTAAAAATGCGGATTTAATCGTTAAAATTTTTGGCCCGGGCAAAATTATTACCGCCACAGGTCACCAGGAAATAGAGATTGGATTAGCAAAATTATATAGGGTCACTGGCAATGCTGAATATTTAACTTTGGCGAAGTTTTTCCTTGATCGCAGGGGGCAACCTGAAGGGAGGGAAAAACTTTTTGGTGAATACAGCCAGGATCACATCCCTGTTCAGGAGCAAAAAGAAGCAGTCGGCCATGCTGTTCGGGCTGGCTATATGTACACTGCCATGGCTGATGTTGCTGCGATGACTGGAGACAAGGCCTATTTAAATTCACTGGAAAATATCTGGGAAAATGTAGTAAGCAAAAAGATTTATTTGACAGGTGGTATAGGTGCAAGGCATCAGGGAGAAAGTTTTGGAGATAATTATGAATTACCCAACCAAACTGCATACAACGAAACATGTGCTGCAATAGCCAATATACTTTGGAACCATCGGATGTTTCTAATGACAGGGGAGAGCAAATATATTGATGTGCTGGAACGCACCTTGTATAATGGCATGCTGGCAGGAGTGGCTCTTGAAGGAGATCATTTCTTTTATCCAAATCCATTGTTGGCTGATGGCGTCATGAAGTTTAATATCGGGGCTTGTACACGTTCTCCCTGGTTCGATTGTTCGTGCTGCCCATCCAATGTTACCAGATTTATCCCGTCTATACCCGGGTATGTGTACGCCATTAAGGGCGACCAGATTTTTATTAACCTTTTTATGAGTAATACAACCAATTTAAATGTTGCAGGAACCAAAGTTGAGATGACTCAGGAGACACGCTACCCATGGGATAAAACGGTAACTATAAAAGTAGAGCCTCAAAAAGCAGTTGATTTTGATTTAAAAATCAGGATCCCAGGATGGGCAAAAAATAAAGTTCTGGAGAGTGATTTGTATTCATTCCAAAATAAAATGAACGGATCAGTTTCAATAAAAGTCAATGGAAAAGAAGTAAAAGTAATAGAAGATCATGGGTATGCAATATTATCCAGAACCTGGAGTAAGGGAGATAAAATAGAGATGTCACTTCCCATGGATATTCGACGCGTGGTGGCAAACAAAATGGTGAAAGAAGATAAAAACAAGGTTGCCATCGAATGTGGACCGATTGTTTATTGTGCTGAAAGTATCGATAATACGGAGGACGTACTTAGCGTTTCACTACCAAAAGGGACCAAGTTTGAAAAGGAATTTAGGAAGGATTTATTAGGCGGTGTTCAGGTAATTTCAGCCAGTGAATCAACGGATAAAAATAAACTTACACTTATTCCATATTATGCCTGGTCAAATCGTGGAATTGGAAAGATGACAGTATGGATGAACGATAAATAATAAACAATTGATTCGGTAGAAATCTACTTTAAAACAGGCAACAAATAAGTTTATTTTTAATAATCGATAACTTTTATAACTAATTTTGAGTTATGGTTCATTGAAGTTCCAAACAACTAATTATTTCTAAATAAAAATCATATGAAAAAGAAGATTATATTTTATTTGGGTATCATCCTAATGCTAGGGTCATGCTATCCGCAAGGACCAGAATATTATGAAGATCTTGATGCTGTGTACACGAATTACGATGATGGTTTCAAATTTTCGAGTAAAGGCACCTATTCTATGCCAGATAAGATTGTAAAGATTACTGGTAATCTTATCGAAGGTGAAGATCCTGAATTTGTAAAAGAACCATACAATTCCCAAATGTTGCAGCAGATTGAAAGCAATATGTCTGCACTCGGCTGGCAAAAAGTTGATGAAGCAGTGAATGCTGATCTCGTATTGTTCCCCGCAGTTTGGACCAACACAACAATCTATTACTGGTATGATTACTGGTGTTGGTACAACCCTTGGTATTGTGGTTGGGGATGGAGCTATCCATCGGTATCATCCTATACTACAGGAACCCTGGTGATGACTATGGTTGCCTATGGTGATGATTATGTTGAACCAAGTCGTGTATGGACTGCTGCCGCAAATGGACTGCTATCCGGAACTGTCAATATTACGAGAGTTAATAATGCGATAGATCAGGCATTTGACCAATCACCTTATCTCAATGTTAAATAAGTTATCAATTCCAAAAAGAATATTAAGATGAAAAAAATAATTGCAGTTGCTGTTTTTACATTGGTCTTTTTCACACAGGATGCATTTTGTCAGCAACCAGGCTACTGGTCATTACAATATGGTGTGAGTTTTGGCTCCGGGGATTTACAAGAATATATATCCAAACCAAGCTTCCGCGGTGGATTGATCGAATATAGAAAAGCGATCAAAGATAATGTACTGGTTGGGGTTGATTTTGGGTGGAATGTTTTCTACGAAAAGAAAGATGCGGATACCTATACTTTAGGGACTGAATCGATTTCAGGTGTGCAATACCGTACCCAGAATGCATTGCCTATATTATTATCAGCTGAATACTTTC
>JAHEMV010000298.1 GCA_024643455.1 Cytophagales bacterium | reverse complement strand
CTTTTTACCCCTCGTACCTTTTCATTTACTACTAATGATCGTTACCATTAGACACCCTTTCCGAAAGTGGATTGCAAAGGTAATCATCTTTTTCTCTTATACAATATACTATTGAGAAAAATGATTTGATCTAAAAATGGTCTGGTTTCTGTTTGGCCCTACTGAAACTATACTTATTGGCGTTTTGAGTTCTTCTTCAAGAAAAGAGATATATTCCATCAATTCCTTGGGCAAGGATTTATAATCGGTCAACCTTGTTAAATCTACTTTCCAGCCTTTAAATGTTTTATATACTGGCGTGATATCTTCATTGCAAAGATCAAAAGGCATAGCATCAGTCAACGATCCATCTTTCATTTTATAATGAGTACATGCATTTATCTCATCAAAAGTATCTAATACATCAACTTTCATCATAGATAATTGAGTCACACCATTAATCATTATTGCATATTTTAAAGCAGGCAGATCAATCCATCCACATCTTCGCGGACGACCCGTAGTAGCCCCGAACTCACGACCTTCTGTTCTTATTCGTTCTCCTACTGCTTCTTTAAGCTCGGTTGGGAATGGCCCTCCTCCTACTCTGGTACAATATGCTTTGAATATTCCATATACCTGACCAATTTTTGATGGGGCTAAACCTAAACCAGTACAAACGCCTGCACAGGTGGTATTTGAACTTGTTACAAAAGGATAGCTCCCGAAGTCAATATCCAAAAGAGAACCCTGGGCTCCTTCTGCCAATACTGTTTCATGAGCTGCAAGGGATTGATTGATTAAAACTTCAGTGTCAACCAGTTTGAATTTTTTAAGGTATTCCAAAGCCTCAAAAAATTCTGTCTCGAGCGTTTCCAGATCATATTCAAACTCGTGCATCTTTAGAATGCTCAAATGCTTTTCTTTTAATTTATTATACTTTTCAATAAAATTTGGAGAAATACTGTCGCCAACCCTTAGCCCAATCCGAGCAGTTTTATCCTGATAAGTCGGGCCAATGCCTCTTAAAGTAGAACCAATTTTTTCATCACCCTTCGATTTTTCATATGCAGCATCCAAAAGCCGATGCGTAGGTAAAATAAGTTGAGCTCTTTTTGATATAAATAAATTATAAAAAGGTTCAATATTGAATTTCTTTAGGGCCTCAATTTCCCTTTTGAAAATAACGGGATCAAGAACGACACCATTGCCAATTACGTTTTTTGTATTTTTTCTAAAGACACCTGAAGGGACCTGATGTAGAACATGTTTAATATCATCAAACTCCAAGGTATGTCCTGCATTTGGACCGCCTTGAAATCTGGCTACAACATCGTATTTTGCGGCTAAATAGTCCACAATTTTTCCTTTTCCTTCATCTCCCCATTGAAGGCCTAATATTACGTCAGATTTCATTTTTATGATTTTACAAGTTCCCTAAAGGCATGATCCATATTTGGCACAATAGTAAATATAGAATTGAGTTTGGTGATAATTAATAACTTTTCAACAGATTCAGATGGTTTGATCAAAACAACCTCTCCTCCTTTATTTCTAAATTTTGTAAGTACAGTAATCAAAACTCCAATCCCACTACTATTGATATAACGTACATCCTGAATATCTATAATACAAAAAATAATATCTTCATTAATCGCATCATTAATTATAGAAATTAATTCAGGCCCATGATTTTCACCAATCAAATCACCAGAAAGCGTCAAAACAAGAATATCATTTACAATCTTGTGGCTGTACTTCATATAATAGATATACAATAAAGCGTTTAAAATGTCTCCTTAAAAAGACCCACAAAGTTATAAATTGGATTAGTTTTTCAAAGCATAAACCAATTCATTTATAAATAAAGAAAATCAATGAATATCGAACCTTGCGACTTCTTCCACCCCTTCAATATTTTCTAGCTTTTTAGTCAAAATTTCCAGATGTTTTGTGTTTTGAACATACAGTTGAATACTTCCATCAAATATTCCATTTTCACTTTCAATTGAGACCGATCTCATATTTACTTTTAATTCACTGGAAATAATCCTTGTGACATCATTCATCATGCCTACTCGATCTGTTCCTTTAATTTTCAATCCGGCTAGAAAGGAAACTTCATTTTGTGAAGTCCATTTTGCTTTAACAACTCTATGTCCGTGTCTCGAAAGCAATTCTGTTGCGTTTGGGCAATTGATCCGGTGAATTTTAATGCCTTCATGGGTAGAGACAAATCCAAACACATCATCACCTGAGATTGGATTGCAACAGGGTGCTAGTGAGTATTGAACAATATCCATATCTTCACCAATCAACAATTGATCTCTTTTTTCTCCAGTGACTTCTTTTATTGTTCTTTGAAAAGATTCTGTATCCGAAAATGTTTGTTGAAGTGTCTTTCTTGGTTTATCGTCCGAATCCTTTATTTTCTTAATGTCTTTGGCATCAATTTTCCCTTTCCCGACTAGAAAATAGAAATCTAATGCTGACTTCAGATTGAATTTATTTAACAGTTTATCAAGATTTTCACTATTTAATTCAAGTTTGACCTGCTTGAGCTTACGTTTTACTATTTCTCTCCCTTCAGATGCTGCACTTTTCTTTTGCTCCTTAAGTTCATCTTTAATCCGTGTTCGACCTTTTGAGGTAATAACAAAGCTTAGCCATCCTTCATTAGGCCTCTGTTTATTTGAAGTGAGAATCTCTACCTGATCGCCAGTTTTTAGTTTGTAGTTTATTGGTACGAGTTTTTGATTAACTTTTGCACCAATACATTTGGCACCAATTTCCGAGTGAATTTCAAAAGCAAAATCCAAAGCTGAAGCCCCACCCGGAAGTTTTTTTAGCTCCCCTTTGGGAGTAAATACAAATATTTCTTCATTGAAAAGACTATGTCTGAAATCATCAACAAACTCAATGGCTGATGCATTTTCGTGTTCCAATATTTCCCTAACCTTAGAAATCCAAATCTCTAAACCAGATTCTGTTGTTGTATTATCGCTTTCCTTATATTTCCAATGCGCAGCATACCCTTTCTCTGCAATTTCATCCATTCGTTTTGTCCGAATTTGTACTTCAACCCATGTGCCCGTTTTACTCATTACTGTGGTGTGCAACGATTCATAACCGTTTGATTTTGGGGTACTAATCCAATCTCGAAGGCGATCTGGATTGGGTTGATAGTAATCAGTCACAACACTATACACTTGCCAGCAACCGCCTTTTTCCATTTCCTGTGGCAAATCCAAAATAATACGAATAGCAAAAAGGTCATACACCTTTTCGAAACCGATTTCCTGGGAAGTCATCTTATTCCAAATGGAATAAATGGATTTGGGCCTACCCTTTATTGTGAATTTTAAACCTCTTCGATTTAATTCCTTATATATCGGATTGATGAAATTTCTAACAAATCGATCGCGTGGCGCTTTTGATGCATTGATTTTGTCAACAATTTCTGCATATTTGACAGGCTCACTATATTTTAAAAATAGATCTTCAAGCTCTGACTTAATTGCATAAAGCCCCAACCTATGAGCTAATGGGGCATATAAATAAATAGTCTCAGAAGACACCCTCAACTGTTTATGCCTAGGCATACTATCAAGAGTCCTCATATTGTGGAGCCGATCAGCCAACTTGACTAAAATTACCCTTACATCATCAGAAAGTGTAAGAAGCATTTTTCTAAAATTCTCTGCTTGCATTGATGTCCCATAATCAAAAACGCCTGAAATTTTTGTTAGGCCATCAATAATGCGCGCAACTTTTTTACCAAAATGGCGCTCTATATCTTCAATTTCCAACTCAGTATCCTCGACAACATCATGTAAAAGGGCTGAAATTATAGAGGTTGTCCCAAGCCCTATTTCTTCAACACAAATCTGAGCCACTGCCAGTGGATGAAAAATATAAGGTTCTCCTGACCTTCTGCGCATGTTTTTGTGCGCTTCCTGAGACATTATAAATGCTTTTTTTATAATTTTAGCATCATCGTCTTTCAAGAAAGGTTTGGCATGTCGTAGTAGCTTGCGATATTGGCGTATTATTTCCCTCTTCTCCTGTTCAATCTCAAATTCGGTCATATAATTTTGATTTGCATGTCAAAATAAAAAAGAATTAGCAAACAATTGAAAATAATATAAATATATGTACTTTTGCAATCCATTTTTAGGTCACTGCGGATGTGGCGAAATTGGTAGACGCACTAGACTTAGGATCTAGCGCCGCGAGGCTTGGGGGTTCGAGTCCCTTCATCCGCACAAATTACAAACCCTCAATGGCGTTAATAAGTAAACGAAATTGAGGGTTTTATCATTATTTACACATTTAAACATTATTCGTCTTGGACATTCAATTAGAGAAAAATTCAAGCACAGAGGCCTTAATTAAAGTTAATTTAAAGGTTGCTGATTACCAACCAAAATTCAAAGAAAAACTTAAAACCTACAGCAAACAGGCTAGTATAAAAGGTTTTAGGCCAGGGAAGGTCCCGATTAGTCTTATTGAGAAGATGTATGGTAAATCCATTATGGTTGAAGAAATCAATAAGATTCTTGTTGATTCATTAAAGGACTATATAAAAGAGCACGATATAAAAATTATCGGCGATCCATTACCTAACAATGAAAAGGCTCAGCAAATCAATTGGGACACCCAGGAAGAATTTGATTTTGAATATCGAATCGGGCTTATTGATGATTTTCAATACAAAATGGATTTCAAAATTGAGAAATTTGAAATCAAATTAGACAAGAAAACTATTGATGAAGCGATCAGTGATCTTAAAAAACAATATGGTAAAATGACGAACCCTGAAGTGAGTGAGAGTGGAGATTCTATTTTTGGATCATTAACTCAGGCTGCTTCGGAATTTGCCAAAGACATTTTAATTGACATTGATAACCTAGTAAAAAAACAACAAAAATCATTCATAGGAATCAAAAAGGCAGATATTGTGAAATTTGATATCAAAAAACTATTTGATGATGAAAAAGTCCTAACAGAAGTTACTGGTATGTCCGATGAAGAAGTCAAAGACCTAAAAGGCGAATTCGAGTTTACTGTAAAAAATGTAAACAGGACAGAACCTTCTGAAATGAACCAGGAATTTTTTGATAAAATTTTCGGAGAAGGTAAAGTAAAATCTGAAGAAGAGTTTGTTGCTGAATATTCTAAAATTTATGAAGAAAATTATAATCGCGAAAGTGATTATCTTTTGGCGCATCAAATTCAAGAGAAAATCATCAAGGAAACCAAAGTTGAAATCCCCGAAGGTTTTTATAAGGAATGGATATTGGCTACCAATCAAGGAATAACTGAAGAAAATCTTGACAAAGATTTTGAACATTATGTTCGGGATTTGAAGTGGACTTTAATCAAAAATAGAATTGCGGATGACAACGAGTTGAAAATAGAATATTCTGATGCTGTCGATTACACAAAGAAAATGTTTCAGGCACAATTCGGAGGAATGATTCTGAATGAGGAAATGGATAAAAATCTGGATGTAATGGCAAATAATTATCTTCAACAGAAAAATGGTGAAAACTATATGAACATCTTCAATCAGCTTAAAACCGAAAAAATAATCGATATTTTAAAACAAAAAGCTGAAATATCCGTCAAAAAGGTCACACGAGAGGAGTTCAATAAAATAGGTGCTAATTAGTCTAAAATATAAGCCACATAAACAAAAGTCCTTTTAGCGAAGGGCTTTTTTTTTATTTTTGTAAATTGCAATTCAAAATAATAAATCGATGATAGATAAGGACTTAAATAAACAAGAATTTAGAAAGTATGCCGTTAAAGGTCAGGGCATCAATGGGAATACAGTAGATACGTATATCCATAGCGTTGAAAACATGACGAGATCTGTGATCGAAGAACGACCAACACGATTTGCCGAGATCGATGTATTTTCTCGATTGATCATGGACAGAATTATATTTTTGGGCCTTCCTGTTGATGACAATATTTCTAACATCATTACGGCTCAATTACTATTTCTACAATCAACTGATGCAAAAAAAGATATCCAATTGTATGTAAATAGCCCAGGGGGATCTGTTTATGCTGGGCTCGGAATTTATGATACAATGCAATATGTATCTCCAGATATTGCTACAATTTGCACAGGTCTTGCGGCATCAATGGCTGCGGTTTTATTGTCAGGTGGAGAATCTGGAAAAAGGTCAGCTTTACCACATGCCAGAATCATGATTCACCAGCCAATGAGTGGCATGCAAGGTCAGGCTTCTGATATGGAAATTTCACTTAAACAAACACTTTCTGTGAAAAAAGATTTATATGATATATTAGCCAAGCATTCAGGAAAGAAATATGACCAAATCGAAAAAGATTCAGATCGCGATTTTTGGATGATAGCAGAAGAGGCTAAAAAATATGGTCTTATTGATGAAGTATTGATTACCAAATAAACTAATAATGACTCAAGTTACTTGTTCTTTTTGCGGACGAAAGAAAAAAGATGTCGATTTGATGGTTTCGGGAATTCATGCCCATATTTGCAACCATTGTATTGATCAGGCTTTTCAGATTTTAAAAGAAGAAAAAAAGACAAAAGAATCTGGCGATAAACCGAGCTTTAGCCTGATAAAGCCAAAGGAGATGAAAGAGTATCTTGACCAATACGTTGTTGGACAGGATGACGCAAAAAAGGTAATTTCAGTTGCAGTGTACAATCATTATAAAAGATTGATGCAGAAAACGGATCCTGATGATGATATCATCATCGAAAAGTCAAACATTATCATGGTTGGTGAGACCGGGACAGGAAAAAC
>JAHEMV010000297.1 GCA_024643455.1 Cytophagales bacterium | reverse complement strand
ATATGGAACTAAATATGGTAACAGAGTCAATTACAAGTAGGTTAAAATTTGAGACTATTGAGTTTGAAAATGGATCTGCAGAGTTAAAAACAAGTATGTATAAGGATCTGGATAAATTATCCGGTTTCCTCTTGGACAATCCAGATTTCAAATTAAAAATATCCGGACATACTGATTCGGATGGTAGTTCTGATTTTAATATGGATTTATCCAATGAAAGGGCGAAATCCATAGCTGAATATATTATCTACTTTGGCAAGATCGCTTCAGCTAGAATCGAAACGTATGGATATGGAAGCACACAACCTATAGTTGAAGAAAAAACTGAGAAGGATAAGGCCTTAAATAGAAGAGTCGAATTTGAACTTTACCGACCTTCACAAGAAGAACTCAAGAAAATGCAGCAAGAGATCCAGGAAGAAAAGGAAGATGAATGGTAGAATCTCCTACTTTTTTTAGGATTTAAGCATTACAACAATTTATAAAACATTAAATGATATGAAGTCCAGGAGATAAAATTACCTCCCGGATTAGATTCTATTAAAAGAATTCTTGAATGATATCGTTGAAGAATACAAACACCATCAGGCCTAAAAGCAATACCATCCCAACTTTTTGAGCATTTTCAAGGAATTTATCTGATGGTTTTCTCCCAGAAATGATTTCGTACATTAGAAAAACTACATGACCGCCATCCAGTGCCGGAATTGGCAATAAATTCATAAATGCTAAAACCATAGAAATGAGACCCGTAAGTGTCCAAAAACGTATCCAATCCCATGTCACACCGAACGTCTTCATTATACCCAGTGGTCCCCTGAGCGATTTTGTAGGCGATAACTCACCCTGAAACATTTTTCCAAATGCTTTAATGTTAACCCAAACAACGCTAAATGCTCTTTCCGCCCCTTTTGGCACTGATTCTAAAAAGCTATATTGGAGTATTGTAGGTTCTAATAGACAAACCACTCCAAATCCGATCACGCTATCCTTAGATACTTCTACATCAAGACTTAAATCATTAAACTGCGTCATTTCTTTATCAGTTGGTCTTTGGATCTCCAGTTTTACTACCTGGCCAGCATGCTTACCCAACTCAGCTTTAAATTCATGATAGTATTGAATTGGTATTCCATCTACTTCAATGATCCTGTCCATTGGCTTTAGGCCTGCTTTTTCTGCCCCCTTACCTTTGGTGAGCGGACCTACCATAAAAGGATAGATCTTATCAACAAACAAATCATCAGCATCTTTGCTAGAAAACATTTCAATAAAATTTGAAGGAATTGGTAAATCAATTTTTTTGTCCCCTCTCAATACAGTATAATAACTGTTGCTCTCCAACAAACGATTCGGATCTTTGATATCTGAAAATTTATCAAAAGACTCCCCATTTATCGCAACGATTTTATCCCCTTTTTCAAAACCCAGATCCAAACCAATTTGACCTGGCACAATCCCCAATTTATTTACTTCGGATATCGAGTAATATGACTCGCCCAGGCTATAGGTAAGGAAAATGAATATTATGATCCCTGTAATTACATTGACTATTATACCGCCTAGCATTACGATAAGTCTCTGCCAGGCCGGTTTAGATCGAAATTCCCACGGCTGTGGTTCTTCTTCCATAGTTTTGGTATCCAGTGACTCATCAATCATCCCGGATATTTTCACAAAACCACCCAGTGGTATTGCTCCTATCGAATAAATTGTTTCACCATATTTAAAGCCAAATATCTTAGGAGGAAACCCAATTGAGAACTGTTCTACCCGCATGCCAAAAAGTTTTGCTGCAAGCAAGTGACCACCTTCATGCACTCCCACCAGGATAGACAGCGCTAAAATAAGCTGCCCTACCATTACCAATATATCTAATGTACCTTCCATTTATTAATTATTTCTTTTGCTTTAATTCTTGTTTCTATATCCGTATTTACGTAATCATCCAAACTGGGATCAATTAAAAAGTCCATTGATACCATGCTTTTTTCGATTACTTCTGAAATATCTAAAAAACCTATTTTATCTCTCAAAAATGCATCAACTGCAATTTCATTTGCAGCATTCATAATACACGGTAAATTGCCTCCTTTTGCTAAAGCCTGATAAGCCAAATCGAGGCTACGAAATGTTTCTGAATCTGGTTTTTCAAAGGTTAATTCCGGGTAATTTATAAAATTAAATCTAGGATAATCATTCTTGAGTCTTAAAGGATAGCTTAAAGCATATTGAATAGGTAAACGCATATCCGGCATCCCCATTTGAGCTTTAATCGATCCATCTTCAAACTGAACCATAGAATGTATGATAGATTGTGGATGAACCACTACATCTATTTTTTTTTGATCCAAGCCAAAAAGCCATTTAGCTTCGATCACCTCGAGTCCCTTATTCATCATCGTGGCAGAATCGATAGTGATTTTGGCACCCATATCCCAGTTCGGATGCTTCAATGCCTCAGCGGCTTTCACATCAAGTAATTCTTCACGCTTCTTCCCCCTAAAAGGTCCACCTGAAGCTGTAAGGATTATTTTTTCAATTTTATTTTGAAAATCTCCTACCAAACACTGAAAGATAGCAGAATGTTCAGAGTCAACGGGATAAATATTAACTCCATTTTCCTTTGCTTTTCTTGTAATCAAATCTCCAGCGATTACAAGTGTCTCTTTATTAGCAAGCGCTATTTGTTTCCCAAACTCAATAGCATTCATGGTTGGTCTCAATCCTGCATATCCAACGAGCGCTGTCAGCACCACATCAATGCTTTCCATTTCAACTATGGAAATTAAAGCCTTTTCTCCTGAATATACTTTTATCCCAAGTGGATCCAAAGCGTTAAATACCTGCTTGTATAGGTCTTCATCAACTATAACAACCGCATTAGGATTAAATTTTTTTGCCTGCTGAATTAGTAAATTTGCATTGCCGTTTGCTGTAAGTACTTCGACATCAAAGGACTCAGGATTGTTGGCAATCACTTCTAGGGCTTGCGTGCCTATTGACCCAGTGCTGCCTAGTATAGCGATATGTTTTTTAGTCTGATTCAGAATTTTTTCATTCGGAAAATAGCCCGCAAAAGTAAAGATTAAATTTGATATGTTCTAAGTTCGTCTGCAATTTGTCGATCATTGGAGAGTCTTGGTACTTTATTTTGCCCACCAAGTTTTCCTTTTGATTTCATATAATCTATAAATGCATCCTTTCTAAGGGGAATAATTTTTAAGGGTCGCAATATTTTCCCAGTAATCAAATCTTTATAATACGAATTCAATTGTTGTAATCGATTATCAATTTCCAATTCAAACAGATGCATGTCTTTCGGTGGTTTTGAAAACGCTACATACCATTCATGTAATGGCAATCCTTCGACAGGATTAACCTGTGGAGCTACCGTAAATTCGATGGTTTCTACTTCCTTATGAATCTCAGCTGCATACTTCATTGCTTTTTCTACTTCTTCTCCGATAACGTGTTCCCCAAAAGCAGAAATAAAATGTTTGATTCTACCAGTAACTATGACTCGGTATGGATTTTTATTTACAAATTTCACAGTGTCTCCAATGGAATATCCCCATAGGCCAGCATTGCTGTTTATAATCACTGCATAGTTTACGCCGGTTTCCACTTCCTCAATGGTGAGTCGGGTTGGATTTTCATTAAAATATTCTTCAGCAGGTATAAATTCAAAGAAAATGCCTGAATTGAGCAACAGCAATAATCCTTCCTCTTCCTGGGAATCCTGATAGGCAATAAATCCCTCTGAAGCTGGATAGGTTTCTATAGAGTCAATCTTTCTACCAATAGATTCTTCAAGCTTTGCCCGATATGGTTCGAAATTTACACCTCCATAAATAAACATGGAAAAATGAGGAAATACATCTTTTATTTTCTTGCCGGTTCGTTCCATGATCCGATCAAAATACATCTGAACCCATGGAGGAATCCCGGATATCAATGTCATATTTTGATCTATGGTTTCATTGATGATTTTTTCTAGCTTTTGCTCCCAATCTTCGATGCAATTCGTTTCGTAACTCGGTTTCTGGTTGCTCCTTAGATAACCCGGCACATGATGATTGACAATCCCGGACAATCTTCCAGTATAGATTCCAGCCTTTTGATCCAGGATTGGACTTCCTGACAAAAAAATAAGTTTGCCATCGATAAATTGTGCCTTTCCTGTTTCATGGATATAACTCAATATTGCATTTCGTGCACTATTGATGTGATTTGGTATAGAGTCTTTGGTAATAGGAATATATTTTGTTCCGGATGTTGTTCCTGATGTCTTTGCAAAATATACCGGTTTCCCAGGCCACAAAATATTTTCTTTCCCTTTCAGAATCATTTCAATATAGGGTGACAACGCTTCATAATCGCGAATTGGTACCCTGTTCACAAATTCGTGATGCGATTTGATGCCTTCAAAATCATGGTCAGCACCAAAGCGTGTACTTTTTGCTTTTGCAATAATCTTATCAAAAACTTTTTGCTGGGTCTCTCCTGGTTTCGAGGACCAATCTTTTTGCTGTGCAGCTACAACTGCTGCTAATGGTTTGCTTAAAAATGATCTAATGCCCATAAGACACAAATGTAAAAATTTAATCGCTTATGTCATTGGGATTTTATTTTGGCAGATTAGTAAGATTTGCACAGTTTTTGAAATTACGACATATTAAAAAGAGGCTGACAAAATTTCAAAAGGATGAAAAAAACGCTTTTAGTAGTAATAGTAGGATTTATTTCAGGAATAGGTGGTTCGTGGTTTTACGAGAATAAACTTATTGATTTGTTAAAGAATGATCAGGAATATACTACTTCGATCTTAAATGATGGAACTTCGCATCTCAATCCCATATCACACAACATATCAAATACGAAGGAAAACAGTGAAGAGATCAACAGTGAAAATGTTGATAAAAATGCAGATATAATCCGTCCTGCTAATTTTATCCAGGCATCAAAAATGTCAACCAAAAGCGTGGTATATATTAAAACCATTTCACAAAATCGATATGGTAGTACCTGGATGGACTGGTTTTTTGGCGAAGGTGTCGGACAGGCAATCAGCAGTGGATCTGGCGTTATTTACCGTAATGATGGCTATATTGTCACAAACAACCATGTGATCAGCGATGCAAACAGCATAGTAGTTATCATTGGAAAAAAAGAATATGAAGCCACATTAATTGGTGCAGACCCATCCTCAGATCTGGCAGTACTGAAAGTTGAGGCAGAGGGTATGTCTGCAATAAAACTTGCCAGTTCTAAAAACGTGGAGGTTGGAGAATGGGTACTTGCCGTTGGCAATCCCTTCAATCTTACTTCCACTGTCACTGCTGGAATTGTAAGTGCCAAAGGCAGAGAGCTTAATATTATGAAGTCGATTTTTCCAATAGAATCTTTTATCCAAACTGATGCTGCAATCAATCCTGGAAATAGTGGTGGCGCCCTGGTAAATCTAGAAGGAGAATTGATTGGCATAAATACTGCCATTTTGTCCAAGACCGGTTCCTATTCGGGATATGGATTTGCGGTTCCTTCTGATATTGTTAAAAAAGTAGTGGACGATCTCATAAAGTTTGGTGAGGTACAAAAAGCATTTTTCGGTGCGGAAGCCCTGGATATAGATGCTACTATTGCCTCTAAACTTGAAACGGATGACTACTCTGGTGTAGTGCTCAGTTATGTTCAGGAAGATGGCGCTGCCGCAAAAAGTGGAATGAAAAAAGGAGATATTATATTGAAAATAGATAATGAACCCATTAACAGCAGAAGTCAGTTTGAAGAGATCCTGAGTTATCACTCACCTGGTGATCGGATCACAGTAGATTACAAAAGAAATCAAAAAACAACACAGAATACACTTACGTTAACAAACAGGGAGGGGACAACGGAGACATTAAAAAGAGAAATATATACATCAAGGACTCTGGGCGCAGATTTAGAAAAAGTTTCAAAGGTAGAACGAAGTCTGCTAAATATTGAACATGGAGTTCGGGTTTTAAAGGTCCGCAACGGATTGATAAGCCAAATGGATCTGGAGGAAGGATTTATTATCACGTATATAAATAAAGTCCCGATTACAGATCCTGAGACCCTAACAGATATTCTAACAAAAATCAAAGGACGAGTGTACCTTGAAGGAATTAATAAAAGAGGGAAAGTTGAATATTACCGCTATTACTTCTAAAAATTGTTAATGAGCATTTGCCTCAAGAATTGAACAGCACAGAGACTAGATTGCTTTTAGTTTAAGCTTTTTTCTCAATTCATCCGTAGCTTTTTTAAAGGATGAATCCGTGTCGTACATATCGTTAACAGTCTGCACTGCGTGAATCACTGTGCTGTGATCACGGCCACCAAAATGATAGCCTATTGATTTTAAAGATAGACTGGTATATTCTTTTGCAAAAAACATAGCCAATTGACGGGCCATCACTATTTCTTTTTTCCTGGTTTTATCTTTTAACTGATCAATTGATACCTTGAAAAATTCAGATACGGTCTTTTGAATATAATCCACTCCAACTTCTGAATCGATATCGTGGACGATGCTTTTTAGTGTTTGTTTAGCTAATTCAAGATCAATTTCCTTTTTCGTCAACGATGCATTGGCAATAAGTGAAATTATGACTCCTTCCAGTTCTCTAATATTGGTGTCTACGCTATAGGCAAGATATTCTATTACATTATCCGGTATATTGATGCCATCAGCTTGCATTTTTCTATTAATAATCGCAATGCGCGTTTCATAATCTGGCTGCTGAAGATCTGCGGTTA
>JAHEMV010000296.1 GCA_024643455.1 Cytophagales bacterium | reverse complement strand
ATCATTTAATGCGCGATAGCAATTGTCTATAATTCCATTTACCTGATCTATGGTCTTCTGATTAATTTCAGAATCATTATCCATGGAAAATTTGGCATTTTTTGCCAGAACCAATCCATTTATAATTTTTTTATACCCTTTAGCAGCTGCTTTTAAAGCATCATTGGAAAAGTCAAGCGTACTCGAATAATGAGACTGAAGCATAAAAAACCGCACTGTCATCGGGCTATATGGCTCACTGAGCAATGGATGAGATCCAGTAAACAATTGCTCTGGTAAAAATGAGTTCCCCAAAGATTTGCTCATTTTCTGCCCATTTACTGTAAGCATATTGGTATGTAGCCAATACTTAACCGGCTGTTTTCCATTGGCCCCAACCGATTGGGCAATTTCACATTCATGATGAGGAAATTTCAAATCCATTCCACCACCGTGAATGTCAAATGTCTCACCTAGATATTTAGAACTCATCACGGAGCATTCTAGATGCCATCCCGGGAATCCAGCTCCCCACGGTGAATCCCAACGCATAATATGGTAAGAACTGGCATTTTTCCATAAAGCAAAATCAACACTATTTCGTTTTTCTTCCTGTCCGTCCAAATCACGTGATCCTGCAATCAATTCCTCGACAATGCGTCCTGATAGAATACCGTATTTTTGTGTTTCATTATATTTAGAAACATCGAAATAAACTGAGCCATTGACTTCATAAGCCAGTCCTTTTTCGATTAATTTTTCGATCATTTTAATCTGCTCCTGAATATGGCCAATAGCACTTGGCTCAATGTCAGGATCCAGAATATTAAACTTACTGGTCACACGATGAAAATCATTGGAGTATCGCTGAACAATTTCCATGGGTTCAAGATTCTCCAGCTTGGCTTTTTTCCCGATTTTATCTTCACCCTCATCTGCGTCACTTTCAAGATGCCCAACATCCGTGATATTTCGAACATAGCGCACCTTAAATCCAAGATGTTTTAAGTAGCGATATATGATGTCAAAACTTAAAAAAGTCCTAACATTACCCAGGTGCACATCACTGTAAACGGTTGGCCCACAGACATACATCCCTACAAACGGAGCGTTGATCGGCTCAAATATTTCCTTCTGTTTAGAAAGAGAATTATATACTCTCAATTGATTTTGCATGGCGCAAATTTAAGAAAAATGATATTTTTTGATAATAAAAATCACTTTCCAAATATAAATACTAAACAATTGATCTTTTCGCATTAATAAAAATGAGTATAACCTTATACATAATATTTGTTTTGCAACTCTATTTACTTACCTTTGCATCGAAATTTGAACGAGCCTGAGGGGACCAAAGTCCCCTTTTTTAATGGTTCAAAATAAAAAATGGATTTGATTAACGAGGTTAGCGGCTTAGTAGAACAGTATATTGACAATGACGAGATCTTTCTTGTTGATGTCAATATCAAGGGCAAGGTCAATAATATGAAAATCCAGGTGTTCATTGATGGCGATAATTTAGTTGGCATTGATGAGTGCTCAAAAATAAGCCGGAAACTTACCGATGAATTGGAGGAAAAGGCTATGATTGAAGGAAGGTATGTGGTAGAAGTATCTTCACCGGGAGTGGATAAACCCTTAAAATTTTTAAGGCAATATCCTAAACATGTTGGAAGAGAACTGGAATTATTAACAAATGACAAGAAAAAATTCCAGGGGGTTCTTTTAAGTGTGGTCAAGGATGAAATAGAGCTTTCGGTAAAATCAGGTAAAGTAAAAAAAGAAATAAAGAGCGAGTCTTTGAAATTGAATTTTGATGAAATTGAAAAGGCAACAGTAGTTCTCAGGTTTTAAAATAAAAATAAATTTAGCATATATTTAAAACGATGGATCACTCAACATTAATTGAATCGTTTGCCGAATTTGCAAGGCATAAAAATGTCGATCGTCCCACGATGATCAGGATATTAGAGGATGTTTTCCGCACGATGATCAAAAAGAAGTATAAAACGGATGACAATTTTGATATCATTATTAATGCGGATAAAGGTGATTTGGAAATCTGGAGATTCAGGGAAATTGTTGATGATAATTCTGAAGATATCTGGGATTATGATAAAATCAGTTTGACTGAAGCAAGAAAAATTGAGCCTGATTTCGAAATTGGGGAAGAAGTAGCAGAGGAAATAAAATTGATCGATTTTGGAAGAAGGGCGGTTATGACAGCAAGGCAAACCCTCATTCAGAAAATTAAAGATCTTGAAAAAGATAATTTGTTCCTTAAATATAAGGACCTGGTTGGTGAAATCATTGTGGGTGAAACATACCAGGTTATGCAGAAAGAAGTATTGTTGATTGATGCGGAAGGCAACGAATTAAACCTTCCAAAATCTGAACAAATCCCAAAGGACAGATTTAGAAAAGGAGATTCTGTACGGGCGATAGTTCATCGCGTAGAAATGGTGAATGGAAATCCAAAAATTATTCTTTCTCGAACTTCAACTACTTTTCTTGAACGATTATTCGAGAATGAAGTACCTGAAGTATTTGATGGATTAATCACCATCAAAAAAGTTGTACGCGAACCAGGTGAAAGAGCCAAAGTTGCCGTTGAGTCTTATGACGATCGTATCGACCCAGTTGGAGCTTGCGTAGGTATGAAAGGATCTAGAATCCATAGTATCGTTCGCGAATTACAAAATGAAAATATCGATGTAATTAATTACACCGATAATATGGATTTATACATAAGCAGAGCATTAAGCCCGGCTAAAATCACAAACATCAAAGTTGAAGCAGCTGAAGGCCGGGTATCGGTATATTTGAAACCTGACCAGGTATCTCTTGCCATTGGTAAAGGTGGACACAATATCAAATTGGCCAGTAAGCTTGTTGGATTGGAGATTGACGTCTTTAGAGATCTGCAAGGAGGCGAAATGGATGAAGATGTGGATTTGGAAGAATTTGCAGATGAAATCGAAAGCTGGGTGATTGATGAGTTTAAGCGAATAGGTTTAGACACTGCAAAAAGCATTCTTGCTTTATCGCTGGAGGATTTGGGAAGAAGATCTGACCTCGAAGAAGAAACAATCCAAGAGGTAATAAATATTATCAAGCAGGAATTTGAATAATCCATGCTTGGGAAACAACAATTTTAAAATTCAAATTGATGGCAGAACGAATGATGAGATTAAGCCAGGTAGCGAGGAAACTTAATATTGGTAAGAATACCATTATTGAATTTCTTGACTCGCAGGGCTTTAAAATCGAGGATAATCCAAATTTCAAAATTGATGGTGAGCAATTGGATTTACTCTCAAAAGAATTTGCTGATTCAGCGCTAGACAAAGAAGAGGCTTCAAGTCTTTCCATTGGAAGCAAGCATACTGAAAATATTGTCATTGACACAGAAAGTGACCATTCTACATCTGGTACTGATGATGAAGAAGAAATCTTAATCAAAGGAAATCAATATAACAAAAAAGAAGAAGTAAAATCCAGCTCAGAATCTAAGTCTGCCGAAGATAAAACTGAGAAAGAATTTGTTTCTGAAACTCCAAGACTGCAGGGAATAAAGGTTGTTGGAAAAATTGATCTTGGAAAGAAAAAAACTGATCATAAAGAAGAGGAAAAAGTTGTTGTAAAAGAAGAAAAAATTGAAACTGCGCCAGTTCAAGAAAAAAAACCAGTTGTAAAAAAGGAAGAAGAGAAAGAAGAGGTAGTAGAAATCAAAGAATCAATAGTAGCTGAGCCAGAGTTAGTAGAAACAGTAACTCCGGTGAAAGAGGAAGTTGAAATCCCAAAAGTTGCCAAAGACGAAGTAATTGAAGCTAAAGCTGAAACGCTAAAAGGGCTGAAAGTATTGGGTAAAATAGAACTCCCAAAGAAAGCGGAGAAACCAGTAGCTTCTTCGGATGACAATAAAGATAAGAAAAAGAAGAAAAGACCACGAAAACGCTTAAGAAAAGAAGATCCAGCCAAAAAGCCAGAATCAACTGAATCAAAGCAACTTCAACCAACTAGTCTGAGAAGAAAAGATAAAAAACAAGTAAGGACTCAAAAAGAAGAACCATCAGATAAGGAAATCCAGGAGCAAATAAAAGCTACACTGGCAAAACTAAGTGGTTCTGGTAAAACGAATCAAATTAACAGATCGAAGTATCGAAGAGAAAAAAGATCTGCCATTGCTGAAGCGCATGAAAAAGAACTTATCAAGGAACAAGAAAATTCCAAGATTCTAAAAGTCAATGAGTTCATATCTGCAAATGATCTCGCTTCCTTGATGGACGTGTCAGTAAATCAAATAATTTCTGCTTGTATGAGTTTAGGGATGTTTGTTTCGATTAACCAACGCCTTGATGCCGAAGCTATTACAATTATTGCAGACGAATTCAGTTATGCAGTTGAATTTGTTGATGAAGAAGAAAATATTGATGTAGAAATTATAGAAGATGATGAGTCGGACCTTGAAGACCGGGCTCCAATCGTCACGATTATGGGTCACGTTGACCATGGGAAAACATCACTTCTTGATTTTATAAGAAGTTCTAAAATAACTGAAGGTGAAGCCGGTGGAATTACTCAGCATATTGGTGCATATGATGTAACTACTACAAGTGGAAAAAGAATAGCCTTTCTTGATACTCCTGGCCATGAAGCTTTCACCGCAATGAGAGCACGTGGAGCCAAATTAACGGATATCGTTGTAGTCGTCGTTGCTGCTGATGATAATGTAATGCCTCAGACCAAGGAAGCTATCAATCATGCTATGGTTGCAGACGTCCCTATCATTATTGCTATAAACAAAATTGATAAACCCAACGCCAATCCGGACAAAATACGCGAGGAATTATCGGCAATCAATATCCTTGTAGAAGAATGGGGCGGAAAATATCAAAGTCAGGAAATTTCTGCCAAAACTGGTCAGGGAATTGATGATTTACTTGAGAAAGTATTGCTTGAAGCTGAGCTTTTAGAGTTAAAAGCAAATAAAAATAAAAATGCAATAGGAACAGTTGTTGAGGCAGAATTAGATAAGGGAAGAGGCTATGTGACTACTGTTTTAGTACAATCAGGTACATTAAATGTTGGAGATGTGATCCTGGCTGGCTCGCACTTTGGAAAAGTGAAAGCTATGTATGATCACAGAGGTAATAAAGTAGCGCACGCCATTCCTTCTACACCTGTTTTAGTACTTGGCCTTGATGGAGCTCCTCAGGCTGGAGATAAATTCAATGTCATGGATTCTGATAGAGAAGCCAGAGATATTGCAAACAAACGTGAGCAACTTCAACGTGAACAAGGACTTAGAACAAAGAAACATATCACCCTTGATGAAATAGGTAGAAGATTGGCCATAGGCTCATTCAAAGAGTTGAATATTATTATTAAAGGTGATGTGGATGGATCGGTTGAAGCGTTGAGCGATTCATTACTTAAACTTTCTACTGAAGAGGTACAAATTAATATTAAGCATAAAGGGGTTGGACAAATAAGCGAATCGGACGTTTTGTTAGCTTCAGCTTCAGATGGTATTATCGTTGGTTTCCAGGTTAGGCCGTCTGTTGCAGCCCGTAAACTGGCAGAACAGGAAGAAATTGAAATCCGACATTATTCTGTAATCTATGATGCCATCAACGAGATTAAAGATGCAATGGAAGGTATGCTTGCTCCTGAATTTGAAGAAGTCATTACTTCAAATGTGGAGATACGGGAAGTATTCAAAATATCCAAAGTAGGTACCATTGCTGGTTGTATGGTTACCGATGGCACCATTAAACGTAATAATAGGATACGCGTAGTGCGGGATGGCATTGTAATTTTCACTGGTGATATCGATGCATTGAAGCGCTATAAAGATGATGTCAACGAGGTGAAAAAAGGTTTTGAGTGCGGTATTCGTGTTAAAAATTTCAATGATATTCGAGTAGATGACGTCATTGAAAGTTTTGAGCAAAAAGAGGTGAAAAGAACGCTCTAATTAATAATTTGATTACCTTTGAAAAAAATACAAATGAAGCTTAAAATTATTTTAATTTCCTTTGTCTTTATTCTATTACCATCGTTAATTTTTGGGCAGGTAGATCCAGACTGTGGTCCTACAAGCCCTAACTATCCAGACTGCCTTGATCCTGCGAGAGCTCCTATTACAGAAGGCATCATTTTTCTTATTATTTCGGCAGTTGGTTTAGGGATTAAAACATTTTCTAAAAAGAACAAAAAATAAAAACCACCACGAATAGATTAAATCAGTTAATTGGCAAATTCCTCCTTAAAGAAAATATTTTCATATCCCTTTGTGCTGTTTTCTTTTTTGTTTCTGGTTATTTATTGAATAATAACGATTATCCCTCAATCTTAATTTCAAGTCTTATATTTTGGTCAACATTGCTTATTTACCAGGTCAATACTAAAATAAAATTCAATATCCTTGACCTAAATTCCTTCAAAGCATTTAAACTGAAAGATTACAAAAAGTTAAAATTCATTTTTTTTTTAATTGGAATCCTATTAATTCATTTGCCATTTCTGAATCTTCCGGAAGTTCTTTTTCTTTTACATTTGGGACTAATTTCCACCTTATATAATGTCCCGGAAAAGTCAAAGGGAATCATCCATTTTCCATTGAGGAGTATTCCTGTATTGAAAGTCTTTTTGATTGCCTATGTCTGGTCTGCGATGGCTTCATTTTTTCCTCTAATTCTTTCTCATCAACCATTATTCGCTTCGCATAACCTATTTCTATTTATTGCTCACTTTCTTTTTATTATGGCAATAACACTCCCTTTTGATATAAGGGATTTTCGAATTGA
>JAHEMV010000295.1 GCA_024643455.1 Cytophagales bacterium | reverse complement strand
TTCTCTCTTCAAATATAATTCAACACCATATTTTCTTATGCGTTCATCAAATATCTGAACAACTGGTGTTTGTACGATTTCATTAAACATGATTTCAATATAATTAAAACATCCGGGAATACTAATTCATGAATTTTCTATACTTTTGCCAACCTCATGTACGAAGAAGAAACATTTGATCAGGAAAGCGACGAACTTTTTGAGCACCATCGGATAAAAGTAGATCCCGGACAAAAAGCGTTACGCATTGATAAATATATTTTTGATCGATTGCCAAATGCCTCCCGAAGTAAGATTCAGGGAGCGATCAAATTGGGTTTTGTAATGGTTAATGATTTGGAAGTCAAACCAAATTATAAAATCAGGCCTAATGATGAAATTATTATTTCCCTTCCAGAACCACCAAGAGACAACGAAGTCGTTCCTGAAGATATCCCTTTAAATATAGTTTTTGAAGATGATCATCTTTTGATTGTAAATAAACCTGCTGGGATGGTTGTTCATCCGGCTTTTCAAAATTGGTCAGGAACATTAGTCAATGCATTGGCTTACCATTTTACCAAATTGCCTGAAATGAAAAATAATGAAGGTCGGCCAGGATTGGTCCATCGCATTGATAAAGATACTTCCGGATTATTGGTCATTGCAAAGACAGAGATGGCTATGACCGCACTGGCCAAACAGTTTTTTGATCATTCCATAGAACGCACTTATTGGGCATTGATTTGGGGCGAACCTGAGGAGCTAAAAGGAACAATAAATGTACACGTAGGTCGAAGCATGAAAGATAGGAGGTTAACCGTTGCATTTCCAGAAGGAGATTTTGGTCGTCATGCAATTACGCATTATGAAGTAATAAAAAATTTCAGATATGTTTCACTTGTTAAGTGCAATCTTGAAACAGGGAGAACCCATCAAATTCGTGCTCACATGAAATATATTGGCCATCCATTATTTGGCGATACAACTTATGGAGGGGATAAAGTACTTAAAGGGACTCAATTTTCTAAGTACAAATCTTTTGTTGATAATTGTTTTAAAATCATGCCACGTCAAGCGTTACATGCAAAATCGTTAGGATTTGTTCATCCTATTTCAAAAGAATTTGTACAATTTGAGTCAGAGCTTCCTGAAGATTTTATGGAGGTATTGGAAAAATGGGATCACTATGTACAGTATAATTAAAAAGAAAGCCGGCTTAACCGGCTTTCTTTTTTACTTTTCTTTTAATGCACTTTCCAAATCAGTGATTAGTTTTTTAGAAACCAACCTGGGTTTTTCTTTTTGATATTTTTTTAAATCCTTCAGTGCTTTTTCTCCAATTTCATACAAACCTATAGGGTTCCCATCATATTGATAGCTTCCCAATACGTATTCTAATTTTGACTGGATATCGGCATACTTATCAAGACCGATTTTTTGAAATTTCTCTAAGGCGGCAGCACATGCCTTTTCGATTTTTTGATTTTTTTTAGCTTCGCTCATTTTATTAATGTTTAATTAATAAATTTTTAATAATTCTTAAATTGTAAGTTGATGATTGCACAAAATTAGATATATAATTATAAATGTTAAAAAATTTGCTTTGTTTTTTGTGTTATCTTTGGTTATAGTAACGAGTTTTAAATTAAACTGTTTTCAGAAATTTTGTTGACAGTTCAAAAAAGGCAAATAGAAACCCATTTAGTTTAGCCTTTTTGTTAATTCTACTTTAATTTCACACCAATAGGAAGGTTCAATAAAAATTTAGCTATGATAAAAATCGTAAAAATTATAGTCATACTTTTTATGGTCTTTGGGTGTTCGAAAAGACCAAAAGATATCAATTCCCATGAGGCAGATGTTATAATTTACGGAGGTACTTCAGCAGCAATTAGTGCTGCTGTACAAGTAACGAGAATGGGTAAAACAGTAATCGTTGTAAGTCCGGATATCCATTTGGGAGGGATGTCTTCTGGTGGTCTGGGCTACACCGATACAGGAAATAAAGAAGTGATTGGTGGCATCTCAAGAGAATTTTATCATCGGATTTATCAACATTACCAGGAAGAAGCATCATGGTCGTGGCAAAACAAAATTGAATATGGAAATGTAGGACAGGGTACACCTGCAATCGATGGTGAAAACAGGACCATGTGGATTTTTGAACCTCATGTGGCAGAAAAAGTGTTTGAAGATTTGGTCAACGAAAATAGTATAGCGCTTTATCGAGATGAATGGCTGGATCGTTCGAATGGTATTATAATGGAAAAAAATGCCATAAAATCTATAAAAACACTTTCGGGGAAAGAATTTTTTGGTAAAATATTTATCGATGCCACATATGAAGGAGACCTTATGGCGGAAGCAAATGTGAGCTATCATATTGGAAGGGAAGCCAATAGTGTATATAATGAAAAATGGGATGGGGTTCAGGTTGGTGTGCTACATCACGGGCATCATATGATTAAGGATATTGATCCGTATGTAAAGCCAGGTGATCCTCAGAGTGGTGTATTGCCTAAAATATCAACTGAAAATCCAGGAACCTATGGTGAGGGAGATAGTAAATTACAGGCTTACTGTTTCAGAATGTGTTTGAGTAACCATCCTGAAAATCGGGTGCCTTTTCCAAAGCCAGAGCAATACGATTCATATCAATATGAATTGCTAGCACGCATTTTTGATTCCGGTTGGCGGGAAGTGTTTAATAAATTTGATGCAATACCCAACCGGAAAACGGATACCAATAATCATGGCCCATTCAGTACAGATAATATAGGTATGAATTATGATTATCCTGAAGCCTCCTATGAAAGGAGAAAAGAAATCATAAAAGAACATGAAGATTATCAAAAGGGGCTCATGTATTTTTTAGCGAATGATGAGAAAGTCCCGGTGGAGATTCGAGAACAAATGGCACAATGGGGATTGGCAGCTGATGAATTTAAAGATAATGGAAATTGGCCTCATCAAATTTATGTGAGAGAAGCCAGGCGAATGATTGGTGAATCAGTCATGACCGAGCATGAGGTTCTGGGTACAAGTCCTGTAAGCAGATCTATCGGTATGGGATCCTATACTATGGATTCACATAATGTCCAGCGGTACATCAAACCAGATGGATTTGTTCAAAATGAGGGTGACATTGGAGTGCATCCAGAAAAACCATATCAAATAGAGCTGGGTTCAATATTACCAAAGCAGGCTGAATGCACCAATTTGATCGTTCCAGTATGCGTTTCGAGCTCCCATATTGCATATGGATCTATACGTATGGAACCTGTTTTTATGATTTTGGGCCAGAGTGCTGGGACGCTTGCCTGTTTATCTCTGGAAAAAGGCATTAAAATCCATGATTTAGCATACAACGAACTCCAACAAGTTTTAATAAAAGATGGACAAGTATTAAGTTTGGATTAAAAGAAAAACAAAATATTTTTGATAAATGAATTGATAAAAATAAGTAATGAAATATGAAGAGGATTAGTGTATTGTTCGCTGGAATCATAATGATATCTGGTGTTATGGCGCAAGAAATGATGACGCCGGAGCTATTATGGAAGCTTGGAAAAGTGAGTGCATTAGGAATTACTAAAGACGGGAAGTCCATTGTTTATAAGGTTCAAAACTATGATATGGATGCGAATAAGGGATTCACCAAAGAATTTATTATTCCTGTTGAAGGAGGAGATGCTGTAGAAATTGTAAATGGAGCTTCTTTGATTTCAGATCGGTTAGTATCACCTAATGGTAGTCACCGTATCGCTACTAAGGAAGTCAAAATGGATAAGGTCTATGGCAAAGATTATTACCCTGAACTGGATAAATCAGATGTAATGGTATATGACGACCTGATGTATAGGCATTGGGATACCTGGGAGGATGGCAAGTTTAGTCATATCTTTTTATATAAAGGAAATGAGGCTGAAGGAATTGATATAATGAAAGGAGAGCCATACAATTGCCCTCAAACACCTTTTGGCGGGGAGGAAGATTATACATGGAGTCCTGATAGTAAAACAATTGTTTATACCGCTAAAAAAGTTTCTGGAAAAGCCTATGCAACAAGTACCAATACCGATCTGTATGCTTATGATGTAGCTTCTAAAACGACAACCAATCTCACTCAAGGAATGATGGGTTATGATACACATCCTTTATTCTCATCAACTGGAGCGATTGCCTGGTTGAGCATGAAACGGGATGGATATGAAGCAGATAAAAATGACATTATCGTTAAGGAAGGAGCCATTCAGCAAAACCTCACTAATAATTGGGATGGAACAGTAGAGTCTTTTATATGGAAAATGGATGGTTCTGGTGTTTATTTCAATGCAGCAGTAGATGGAACAGTTCAACTATTTGAAGTTGATTATCCGGGGAAATCCAGGAAAGCACCCGTAGTGAAACAAATTACAAAAGGGGAATTTGATATTACAGGAATTGTAGGATTTTCCGGTAATAAATTGATCGTTTCTAGAACGGATATGAATCATGCTTCTGAGTTGTACTCAGTTTCTCTAGCTGATGGTATTTTAAGCCAGATTACCCATGTCAATGATGAAGAGTATGCAAAATTAAAGCTCAGCAAAATTGAAAGGCGATATGTAAAAACCTCTGATAACAAACAAATGCTGGTTTGGGTGATTTATCCACCTAATTTTGATGCCACAAAAAAATATCCAACGCTGTTATATTGTCAGGGAGGTCCGCAATCTGCTCTTTCGCAGTTTTATTCTTTCCGTTGGAATTTTCAGGTTATGGCAGCTCAGGGATACATTATCGTTGCTCCTAACCGCAGAGGTATGCCAGGACATGGAGTAGAGTGGAATGAAGCAATAAGCAAAGATTATGGTGGTCAGCCGATGCGGGATTATCTGTCGGCAATTGATGCCGTAGCCAAGGAAACTTATGTTGATAAAGAGCGAATTGGAGCCGTTGGAGCAAGTTTTGGTGGATATTCTATTTTTTACCTTGCAGGCAACCATGAAAAAAGATTTAAATCATTCATCGCTCATGACGGAATATTCGATATGAAAAGCATGTATGGAACAACGGAAGAATTATTTTTTGTAAACTGGGACAATGGCGGCGCCTATTGGGAAACTGAGAACAAAGAAGCGATGAAATCCTATACAGATTTTAATCCAATCAATTATGTCAACAACTGGGATACGCCAATTATGATCATACAAGGAGGGAAAGATTATCGCGTTCCGGATGGCCAGGCGCTTGAGGCTTTTCAGGCAGCCCAATTGAAGGGATTAAAGAGCAGATTACTTTATTTTCCAAATGAAAATCATTGGGTGCTCCAGGCTCAAAACGGACTAGTTTGGCAACGTGAGTTTTTTAGATGGCTGAAGGAGACATTGTAATTTTCTAAATAATATTTTAAAAGCACGCAAAATTTATTTGCGTGTTTTTTTTACCTCAAAAAAAATTCTGAAAATAAAAGGTTGGTTGTGTTACTTATTCCATGATTGTCAAATTATGAGAAATAAAACACTGTAATGAGACGCTACCAACGCAGAAAAACAGAAATCAATTCAAGCTCAATGGCAGATATTGCCTTTTTGCTCCTGATCTTTTTCCTGGTTACAACTACCATTCAGTCAAACAGGGGATTAAGCGCCACCTTACCGCCGTATGCTGAAAAACCGGAATTCGCTAAACTTCATGATCGGAATCTTTTTAAAATCCACATTAACTCCAGTGATCGGATTATGATCGAAGATGCACCTTTTGAAGGATTTGATAGACTTCATATCGATGTTAAGAAATTTATTTTGAATTATGGAAATGAACCAGACCTATCCGAATCGCCAAAAGATGCAACTATAAGTTTGCAGATGAATCGTGGCACGCATTATAAGCGATTCATCGAAGTGATGGATGCAATGCAAGGCGTATACTATGAAATTTATGGCGAGCGCGTAGGAATTAGTTCTTCTGAATTTCGCAACCTTGACCTCAAACTTGCAGATCATAAGGCCAAATATGACGCTGGAAGAGAGGGCATTCCAATGAATATTTCCATAGCAGAACCAAACAAAATCAATTGATATGAAAACGGAATTAATCTAATAAAGAGATTGCAAACGATAAACACATGAAAAGCTTTAAAACAAAATTCTCCAATCGCGAAGCTGCTATTTCTACAGCTGCATTACCTGATATCATTTTTATGTTGCTCTTTTTTTTTATGGTTACTACGGTCCTGCGCAAATCAGATGATAACCTAAAATATAAAATACCCACAGCGGAGCAATTGAAACAAATTGACGAGAAATCGTTAATCAGCCAGATCACGATTGGGACACCAAAAGACACAGAAAAATATGGCACGGAACCAAGGATCGAAGTGGATGGAAAATTCATAGAGGTCAAAGACATTGTTGCTTTTATCATGAAGGAAAAGGATAAGCTGCCCATGTACCAACGTGATCAGATTATAGTGATGCTCAAAGCCGATGAGGATGTTCCGATGGGATTAATGACAGATGTGACCCAGGAATTGAAAAAAGCCAATGCAAGGAGAATTATTTATGGCGCTTCGTGGAAAGTTGAAGAAAAACCGTGATTTATAGCTTTTGATATTGAATTTAAATTTCTATAATTTTTATTGAATTGAAAAAAGCTGCTGATATTCATTAGTAGCTTTTTTTTGCGCTATTACTCAGACGAAGAAAGCACTTGCCAGGGGGCATCACTTTTAGAAACAAAAATCAATTCCTTGGAGTGGGTTTGGATTATTTTCAAATCGCGTACTTCACCTCGTATCTTAAGTCCGGACTGGATCATGGATTTTGGTTCAAATTCCGT
>JAHEMV010000294.1 GCA_024643455.1 Cytophagales bacterium | reverse complement strand
TGCTCGCGCCAGAGAGGGGTGGATAATGGACGGTTGCCACTTTTATTTGAAGCGTTGGACTCGGGGATAGTTGCTGCGCGCAGTCTCGGTTAACGCTACTTCAACTCCGCCAATACTGTCCTCCCTCCCTTCGCCTTATCACCAATTTTTACAATAATATTAGCATCCAGTGGAAGAAAAACATCGACTCTAGAACCGAATTTTATAAAACCGAATTCCTGGCCCTGCTCAACATTGTCACCTTCGTTGATGTACCATTTTATCCTTCGTGCCATTGCGCCAGCGATTTGCCTGGTGAGTATTTGAAGGCCGTCTTCCATTTGGTACACGACAGTAGTCCTTTCGTTTTCAGTACTTGACTTAGGGTGCCAGGCAACAAGGTATTTACCAGCATGATATTTTACATATTTTATGATACCACTTACCGGATTTCGGTTCACATGTACATTGATCGGTGACATAAAAATAGAAACCTGAATACGCCTTTCTTTAAGATATTCGCTTTCATCCGTTTCTTCGATTACTACAACCTTACCATCAGCTGGAGCGAGCACGTGTTTTGGGTTCGAATTAATTTGTACAGTTGGGTTCCTGAAAAATTGTAAGCATAGCAAAAACAAAATGGATGCAAACAAAAAATAGAGCTCACTTACCATTGGAGGAATATTAAAATACTCCAATGGCAAATAAATCACGACTAAAATAAGTATTAGATTTAATAGAAAAGTTCTGCCTTCTTTATGAATCATAAATGAATTTTTTATTAAAAACCACCCCTATACGTATATGCCTGGGCAACCCGGTCAATAGCCACAATATAGGCCGCAATTCTTAAAGTCACATTGTATTTGAGGGCTGTTTTATACACATTCTCAAAAGCATTACGCATAATCCTGTCAGAACGACGGTTGACTCGTTCCCTGGTCCATTTATATCCAATACGGTTTTGCACCCATTCAAAATAAGAAACGGTCACACCACCGGCATTTGCCAGGATATCAGGAACCACAATAATCCCTTTTTCAGCAATGATATCATCTGCTCTTGCTGAAGTCGGTCCATTAGCCCCTTCCACGATAAGTTTTGCTTTTATTTTATCTGCGTTTTTTGTCGTGATCACATCTTCCATTGCTGCAGGTACCAGTACGTCTACCTCCAATGTTAATAAATCATTGGCAACATCCATCTTTTCTGCGCCTGTAAATCCCTCTAAAGTGCCTCTGTTATCAAGTCTATAATCAACTGCTTTTTGTATATCAATACCTTCTTTGTTATAATATGCCCCTGTAATATCGCTAATAGCAACAATTTTTGATCCGCGCTCTTCTAACAACAATGCTGCATGCGAACCGACATTTCCAAATCCCTGGACTGCAACGGTACTATTATATGGGTTAATTTTCAGTTTTTCCAAAGCAGAAAACGTAGAAATCATGACGCCACGGCCTGTTGCTTCCACCCGGCCTGCGGATCCGCCCAAAACGTTAGGCTTGCCTGTCACAATGCCATTCACAGTCATACCACTATTTCTAGAGTACTGGTCCATCATCCAGGCCATCTCGCGTTGCCCGGTACCCATATCTGGAGCTGGAATATCGGTGTCTGGTCCAAAAACTTCGAAAAGTGATGTGGTATATGCTCTTGTCAATCGTTCAATTTCTCCTGAAGACATTTGTCGAGGATTGCAGCAAATACCACCTTTGGCCCCACCAAATGGGATATCAACTACAGCACATTTCCAAGTCATCCATGCCGCCAGCGCTTTTACTTCGTTTAAGTTAACTCCCGGATCAAACCGAACACCTCCTTTTGAAGGGCCAAGTACGTTGTTGTGAATTACGCGATAAGCTTCAAAAACGCGGACGGAACCATCGTCCATAGTAATAGGAATATTGATAATCACCTGCTTATCTGGCGATTTTAAAACATTATACGTTTCTTCATTAAGACCAAGATGTTGAGCGGCAATTTTAAACCTTGACATCATGGATTCAAAAGGATTTTCTTTGTCTTTTATCGGGGCTGGTTCTTTATATCCCATTTCAAAAAAAGTAAATTTTCTACATGTAAACAGGCCCTAAATTATAAAATTTTTAATTAGATATGCTTTAGATTAGCAATATTAATTACTTAAAAAAGTTTCAGAAAAGCGGCAATAAATGGAAGAGAAAGCAGAAGAGCATCAAAGCGGTCGAGAAAACCACCATGGCCGGGTAGCGACTCTCCGGAGTCTTTAATGTTTATGCTTCTTTTAAATAAAGATTCAACAAGGTCTCCGTAGGTACCAGCTATAACTGTTAATATTCCAATAGTCATCCATTTCCATAAGGGTAAAATATCCACAAATTCAGAAATGAAGTAAGCAATGAGCAAGGTGAGTACAGCGCCTCCAACAAACCCTTCCCATGATTTTTTTGGTGAAATCCGAAGAAAAAGTTTTGTCCTACCAAAAAGTGTTCCGGCAAAATATCCTCCGGTATCACTGGCCCAGGTAAGCAATAATATCCCGGTTACCAATTCAAACTGATAATTTCCCGTGCAAAATGCTATAACATGCAATAGCGAAAAGGGTACAGCGACATATAATATTCCGAGAAAAGTATAAGCAATATTGGTAAATGGCGTAACATCGGATTTTTTATAAAGTTTTATAAAATATATAATCGAACTAAATGGAAATACCAGGTAAAATACTGCAGGAGAGATCAAATGCATTTGCACCAAAAAAGTAAATGAATATATGAGTATACCTGAAAGTGTCCCCCAAAAGGCAAGCGGCAGATATCCACCAAGACCGACCAACTTATAAAATTCTCTGAGTGATAGAAATGAAATTATTAGAAATACAACGAAGTAACTCCAAGCTTGCCAATAAATAGCTGAAATGATGATTGCTACACCTAGAATAGCAACAATGACGCGTTGTGTGAGATTGTTATATTTATTTAAATGAGATTTCATCATTCACTATTTTCATCGCGCTAAGTACCTGGTCTTTTTGTACCATAACCTCAATTTGTCCATGATTTATGTGGATAGTAGAGTCTTTTTTATTGATGATCACTGCATCAATATCCCGATCAATTAAAACCCCCTTTACAATCTCTGCTCTGGAAAAGATGGGTGTTTTATATACTACTGTCCAGTCTTTCATTTGAATTATTTTTTGCCAGGTAGTTTTTAAAATAGATCAGTGTTACTGCAAATAAAGCAGAAAATATGATAATATACATAGTCGGCATAGCTTCGGTCGATTCTACATCAATATCCGTTAATCCTTTTTTATAAACATAAAGCGCGAGGATTGAAATACCGTTATTAAGAAAATGAGCCATCATTGGTACAAGGAGGTTGCCTGTCCAAACATATAAATAGCCAAACAGGGCACCCAGAAGCATCCTTGGGACAAAACCGTAAAACTGAAAATGTATCGCACTAAACAAAATAGCAGCAACCCAAATTGCTGCATGATCATTTTTGAAAATTCGTTTTAAAATATTTTGTAAAAATCCACGAAAAAGTAATTCTTCTCCAATGCCGGGAATTACGGCGATGACAATGATTGCTAAAATCAAATATCCTGTTGATTCAAATTCAGTCAGGTATTCTGTGAGTACTTTCATGGAATTTTCCAGATCTTCAGCCCAATTTTCAAACCCAGAAAAGTATTCCGGAAGCTTAATATTGGCATTCCAGTCTATGAAAACCGTATTTACTACCATGAATGAAAGGACCATGATAATAGTGATCAAAAGCGTGGTATAAATGTTTGAAGGGAATTTGATGAAAGCTGAAATTACATTTTTACCTACAAGCGTATAATAAAAAATCACTGGAGCGATTATAAATCCTCCAACAGAAGACATCGCCTGATAAGATAAAAACATGGTCCTATATTCCGGATATGCAGTAATATTACTAAGCATATTTAAAAGCTCGTTCATACTCACTCCGGATAGCATGAGTACCGTGAGATAGGCAAGTACAGGACCAATAAACAATACCCCTCCTAAGGTGATTCCAATTAAAGCAAGCAATAATATCCATGGATTTTTTCCTCGTGCATAAAGTGGATTTGACTGGATTTCTATCATTTTAGGTCAATCAAGATAAAATATTAAATATAAGCTTTGGCGTTGGCGAGGCAATATTTTACAATCCTAGGACAAATTGACAAAAATCCATAAAAATAAGCAGGAATTCTTTTCTAATTTAAACTGCGGTCACTCCTGGGTTTCAATGCCCCTTGAAGTAGCAGGTTATACTCATCACATGATAGATTGCCGTGATCATCACAATATGGGCATGACTGGTATTCGAGACTCATGGCGGTTCTTTTAATAATAACGGTTTGACCTTTGCATACCGGACAGACTATCATTCCCGATGGGCCACAGTCAACTTTTGGCATTACAGTGTAATCGATTACTTCGCTAGGTTCGTAAACTTCGGCTTCCTTTTCTGCGGTATCGGAAGCATGCAAATATTGTTCTTCTGCTTTTTTAAGGTATTTGTTGCATTCGTCAAAAAATTGCCCGGATGTCCCTTTCAATGCGATGTATTTATTGAGCCAGTTGATGCTTTGTTTGTATTTTTCTAAATAAAAGGAGTTGGCCCCAAAGTAAAAACAAATTTCGGCAGGCAATACATTTACCGACTCCAGTACTTGTCTGAAAGATTCATCAGCATCTTCATATTTACCGTTTTCATACTGACTGATACCCAGATCGAGATACTTGAGTTGTTGATTGCGTTCATAGTCGTCGATTTGGGCAAAAGCGCCTGAGGCATTAATCAGGCTGAATAGTAGCACAGTACCAATTACAACTATAGTGAAGTATTTTATTTTCATCCGTTTCTATTTTAATCCTGCGCCGTTTTCATTCACTCTAAAACGCTTTATTTAATTCGTTGTTGCGTCGTATTCAAGCCGCTGAACGATGCTTCTGCCCAGTGTAATTTCATCTGCATATTCTAATTCACCACCTATTGGAATTCCACGTGCAATGGTAGTAATTTTAATATTAAAGGGTTTTAGTTTTTTAGCGATATAAAAAGCAGTCGTGTCACCTTCCATGGTTGGACTCAGTGCGAGAATCACCTCTTTAATCAATCCGGAAGATTTTTTTACCCGATCGATCAGGCTTTCAATATTCAATTCGCCAGGCCCTACTCCCTCCATTGGCGAAATGATGCCTCCCAAAACATGAAAATAACCATAAAATTGAGCAGTATTCTGTATGGCGATCACATCAGGTGTGTCCTCTACAACGCATAAAATGGATGAGTCTTTCCGGATAGATTCACAAGTACAATCTTCTGAATCAGAAATGATATGGCAAATTCTGCAATATTTTGTTTTCTTTCTAAGATTTATCAGTGCCTCGCTTAATTTTTCGGTGGCATTTTCATCCTGTTTTAAGAGGTGAAGTGTTAATCTCAGCGCTGTTTTCTTTCCAATTCCGGGAAGTTTGGAAATTTCATTTACTGCATCTTCAATAAGTTTAGAAGGATAAAGCATTTTTTATACATTTGAAAATTCAAAATTACAAATGAAAAAGATTTTTAGAGCATCTTTATCGTTTGTAATTTGATAATTCATGACAATATCATGAATATTAAAGATTTAGATAAAGAATGCCATAACTATGAAGAGAAAATTAATTGTTGCAGCTAGCATTATAGCAGGGTTGATCTTTGTTTACCTTGTTGTAGCCAAAGTTAGTCAATACAGGGCAAAATATACAGAATCTGAAGATGTAGAGGTAGATACCATGGCATTTTATGTTCCTCCACCGCCGAAAATATTTTATGGGATGGTTATTGATTCCCTGGTGGTTGAAGAAGGAATAATCAATAAAAATGAAAACTTATCGGAAATTCTTTCCCGATATAATATTTCAGCCCAAACGATAGCTGAGATTGGATTGTTGCCAAAAGATTCTTTCAATGTTCGCCGGTTACAGACCAAAAAGCCTTATACGATCATTCATGAAAACGATACATTAAAAACCGCAAAGGCATTTATTTATCACCCAAATCCCATCGATTTTGTGATGTTGCAGTTTGATGATAGTGTCCATGTTCACAATGGGAAAAATAAAGTGGATACGTTGATTGAAGTGTCAAGCGGAATTATAGAAACTTCCCTGTACAATACCATAATGGAAGCTGGCGGATCACCACTGCTTGTAAATGAGCTGGCCGATGTGTATGCCTGGGAGATTGATTTTTTTGGTTTGCAAAAAGGAGATGCCTTCAAGGTTATTTATCAACGGTTTGAAGTAAACGGTCAGGATGCCGGTATGGGCAAGATCATTGGCTCATGGTTTCAGCACGAAGAGAAACCGTTTTATGCAGTGCAATATGACCAGGGGGAAGGAAACGAGTATTTTGATGAAGAAGGAAATAGCTTGAGAAAAACGTTTTTAAAGGCACCGCTTAAGTTTTCGAGAATTAGTTCAAGGTTTAGTCATGGGCGATTGCATCCGGTATTAAAGATCGTCAGGCCACACACTGGAGTTGATTATGCAGCACCTACAGGAACACCGGTAATGTCAGTTGGTGACGGCACGGTGGTTATGGCGTCATATAGTGGTGGTGGAGGAAATACGGTTAAGGTAAAACATAATGGTAACTATACAACTGGTTATATGCATTTGTCCAAGTATGGAAAAGGAATAAAGAATGGAGTGAAGGTAACACAAGGTCAAATTATAGGCTATGTGGGTAAAACGGGACTTGCAACCGGGCCGCATCTCGATTTTAGATTTTGGAAAAATGGACAGGCTGTAGATCCGCTGAAAAT
>JAHEMV010000293.1 GCA_024643455.1 Cytophagales bacterium | reverse complement strand
TCTTGATTTCTTCCTTTAGCTCATTTTTTGTTATAGGTGTACCCTTTATTTTGTTGTAGCCAATTGCATCCACCAGGTATTTATCCCTGATGAGCTTTATCAATTGACCATTGTTGATTTCAGGCACCAGAACTTTATCAAATTGATTAAGCAGCCATCCTAAGTTTTTTGGAAATGGCTTAATATATGTCAAGTGTGCATGCGATACTTCCAAACCTTCTCCTATCAGCTCTGAAACTGCACTTTTTATAGAACCGAAAGTTGATCCCCAGCCTAAAACCAAAATTTTACCTTTTTCTTTTCCAGAATCAACTGATTGTTCTGGTATAAAATCGGCAATTTTCTCAACTTTAGCTTCACGGATTTTAACCATTTTTTGATGATTTTCAGGGTCATAGGACACACTTCCTGAAACACTATCTTTTTCCAAGCCACCTATTCGATGTTCCAGACCCTCTGTTCCGGGTGTAGCCCATTGTCGGACTAAATTTTCATCACGGAGATAAGGCATAAATTTCTCCTCACTTTCCTTGCTCTTCACGATGTCCACATTGATATCCTCCAGACTAGCGGATTTAGGAAATTTCCATGGCTCAGCACCATTTGCAATATATCCATCACTAAGAAGCAATACTGGGGTCATGTGTTCTATAGCAATTTTTACTGCCTGGAACGCCACATCAAAACAGGATGAAGGTGTACTCGCAGCAATCACTGGCATAGGGCACTCACCATTTCTACCATAAACCGCCTGCAACAAATCTGATTGTTCTGTTTTGGTTGGTAATCCTGTACTTGGACCGGCTCGTTGAACATTCAATATTACTAATGGAAGTTCAAGCATTACGGCCAAACCCATTGCTTCAGCTTTTAGGGCTACGCCCGGACCGCTTGTACCAGTGATTCCCAGGTTACCTCCAAATGCAGCACCAATAGTGGAGCAAATCGCAGCAATTTCATCTTCAGCCTGGAAAGTCTTTATACCGAAATTTTTATGCTTCGCCAATTCGTGCAATACGTCACTCGCTGGTGTGATAGGATATGTGCCATAAAATAATTGAAGACCCGTTTTTTGAGCGGCAGCTATAAAACCTAAGGCAATTGCAGGATTCCCTGTAATGCTTCTATAAGTTCCTGGAGCCATTTTTGCAGGCTTTACCTTGAAACGGCTTGAAAATGCTTCCGTAATGTCTCCGTAATTATAGCCAGCCTTTAATGCCCTTATATTTGCTTCACGAACCTCATTGTTGGTTTTAAATTTACGCTCAATAAACTGTATCGTATTTTCTGGATTTCTATTGTATAACCAATAAATAAATCCAAGTACAAACATATTTTTTGATCGGTCTTTATCCCTAACACCCATCTCTACATCTTCCAAAGCTTCTCTTGTAAGCTTAGTAATGTCTATTTTATAAATAAGAAAACCTGGAAGTTGCTCATCATCGAGAGGATTAACATCATACCCCGCCAATTTTAGATTTCTTGAATCAAATCCTGCTGTATTTAAAATCAGAATTCCATCTTTTCGGACATTACCAAGATTGCTTTTTAATGCAGCAGCATTCATTGCTACCAGAACATCACAGGTATCCCCTGGCGTATATATTTCTGTGCTACCAAAATGAATTTGAAATCCTGAAACTCCAGGTAAAGTACCTTGCGGAGCCCGGATCTCTGCAGGAAAATCTGGGAAAGTACCTAAATCATGCCCTACTAGAGCTGTATTATTTGTAAATTGTGTGCCCACCAATTGCATTCCATCCCCGGAATCACCCGCAAACTTGATGACAACATTTTGCTTTTCTTCTATAATTCTACTCATTCGATTAGTGAAATAATTAAAACGCTCCTGTAGCTAACCGAACAAACTTACGATCCAAAATATCAAGATCGTTAACACTCGCTCCAAAGCTAAGAAGTTTTTTAGAATGATTTTAAATAATTGTGTCTTTTAAAAACTTATCGCTTTTATCTGGATAATCTGTCATGTAGTGCAACCCTCTGCTTTCATTCCTTCTCAAGCCTGAAGTAATGATTAAAAAGGCTATGGCAGCAAGATTTCTTAGCTCAACCAGATCTCCCGAAATTTTTGATTTTTTATAGTAATCCTCTATTTCCTGATAAATTACATGGACACGACGCCTGGCACGATTCAACTGCTTTTTACTGCGTACTATACCAACATAATCCCACATGATGTTTTGTATTTCTTTGAGGTTGTGTCTTACCAATACCCATTCCTTTACATCAACAATTCCGGATTCGTCCCAGTGCGGAATAATCACCGATCCAAAATTCCTTGGGCGTTTATTGATCACTTTCATGGCTGCATTATGGCTAAAAGCCAACCCTTCCATCAAGCTATTACTGGCGAGGCGATTAGCACCGTGCAATCCAGTATGCGCAGCTTCGCCAATCGAAAACAGATTTTGCATGGATGTCTGACCGTTTAGGCTAGTCATAATTCCCCCACAGAAATAATGAGCAGCAGGCACTACTGGTATAGGATCTTTGGAAATATCAATATTGATGGATTCCTTACAGTATTTATAGATATTTGGAAATCGGGATTTCACTTCTTCTGCATTTAAATGGCGCATATCAAGAAATACGCAGTCTTCCCTCCTTTTTTTCATCTCAGCGTCAATCCCTCTTGCAACTATATCACGGGGTGCAAGTTCTGCTCTTTCATCATACTTGGGCATAAATCGTTCATTATCCCCATTGATTAGCTGACCGCCAAAACCTCGAAGGGCCTCAGAAATTAGGAAGGAACGTTTACCCGGATTATACAAAGAAGTAGGATGAAACTGCACAAATTCCATATTCGCTATGCGAACCCAAGCTCGATACGCCATGGCTACCCCATCACCGGTTGCAATCTCTGGATTGGTTGAATGCAGAAATACCTTTGATGCACCTCCTGTAGCGATTACGGTATAATTTGCCTGAAACGGGATGACACAATTGTCAATTTCACAAAGAACATAAGCACCAAAACATATATTGAAAGCAGATTGCAAGTTTCCAAGTACGTGGTGTTCAGTAATTAGATCTATGGCAAGATGGTTTTCATAAATGGCGATGTTTGGATGAGTTTTAGCCTTTTCCAATAAAGCTCTTTGAATTTCTGCACCCGTCATATCGGCTGCATGCAAAATCCTGTGCTCAGAATGACCTCCTTCTTTAGCCAGATCAAAGTCACCGTCATCAGTTTTAGTAAATTTAACACCCCATTTTACCAGATCTTTAATTCTTTCAGGAGCTTCTGAAAGGGCAGATTTTACAGCATCTTGATGACAAAGTCCTGCCCCGGCTATTAAAGTATCGTCAATGTGCTTTTGGATATTGTCTGAATCCATTGTAACTGAGGCAATACCTCCCTGAGCATACGAAGTGTTGGATTCACTCGCTGAACCTTTTGACAATATAATAACTGAACCGTGATCTGCTATTTTAAGTGCAAAACTTAAACCTGCAATACCACTTCCAATTACCAAATAGTCAGATTTAATTATTGAGGACAAAATCTGTTTGTTTAATTAGTTAGTTTTTTGGATATATCCAGCATTCTTAAAATTGGCGTCTTTGCTTTTATCATCAACGCTTCATCCATCTCCAGTTCAGGTAACTCATGCTCCAGACATAAGTACAATTTTTCCATTGTATTCAATTTCATAAATGAACAATCGTTGCACCCACAGGTAGAATCGATGGATGGAGCTGGGATAAAGACCTTATCCGGACTTTGCTTTTGCATCTGGTGCAATATGCCACTTTCTGTAGCCACAATAAATTTCTTAGAAGTACTTTTTTGTGTATAGTTTAAAAGTGCAGTAGTAGAACCAACAAAATCAGCAACTATTAACACTGGTTTTTCACATTCAGGATGAGCAATAAATTCTGCATCTGGATGCTCATCTTTCAGTTGAATTATCTTTTCAAGCGAATATTTTTCATGTACCATGCAAGCACCGTCCCATAGCACCATACTTCTTCCAGAAACGCTATTGATATAATTCCCAAGGTTTTTATCAGGAGCGAATATCAATTTTTGATTTTTTGAAAAACTGCTTACAATCAGTTCTGCATTGGATGAAGTACAAATAACATCAGAAAGAGCCTTAATTTCCGCTGAACAATTGATATAAGAAATTACTTTATGATCAGGATGAGCTTCTTTGAATGCTTTAAATTTGTCAGCAGGTGCAGACTCTGCCAATGAACACCCAGCATTTAAATCAGGGATTAGCACTTTTTTATTTGGGTTTAAAATTTTTGCTGTTTCGGCCATGAAATGAACTCCAAGAAATACGATAATATCCGCATCTGTATTTTTTGCTTTCTGGCTAAGCCCCAGACTATCTCCTATAAAATCGGATATATCCTGCAACTCCGGTGTTATATAGAAATGCCCTAAAATAATTGCGTTTTTTTCTTTTTTTAATCGTTGAATCTCACTTTCCAAATCCATCTTTGGATCAATCGGAATATTTAAATAGCCGTGCTTTTTTAATGAGACTCCTATTTCCATTTCCATACTACATCAATTAGCGCGCAAACTTAATAAATTAAGCAACAAATACCTTGTATTTAGTAGGCATGGTCAACTCAATAACAATGATTTTATCTATTATGTTCAATAAAAAAGTATACAAAATTGATTTGTTCCAGCAGTTTTATCCATTGCTATTTTTTCGTTGAGCAATTTCCTCTTCCTTCCATTTTTGTATCTGAACTTGTTTTTTGACTATCTCAAGGACTTCAATTGAAATATCCTTAAAAATATCATTCAGCCGTGCCTCTTCATCCTTATGTTCAATGGTGTTCATGATCAATTCTGTAGCGTCATTCAACAATGCTCGGTTTTTATAGGATGCCAGATCAGCTAATGCTTTTTCGATGATACTATTTATAATATTACTTATGGAGTTTTCGATTGTTTCTGTTATTTTTTTACCCATCAAAGGCAATTGTTCAATAACTTTTAATTCAGTGTTTTTGCCAAGACTTTCAGAAATCACACTTCTAACATACTCTTCTATTTCCGGCTTCCTGACAAGCACATCGCGCTCCAATGTATTTTCAAGTCGCCTGGAAACCCATTCCACTATTAATTGCTGCTTAGGTCGGATTACTTCATTAATAATACTGTCAACCACAGGACCTCCACTGGCAATTTCTGACTGAATACCATCCAAAATATTTACTACAACCCTATCGGAAACTTCTTCTACCAAAACACCATAATACTTTTTGAATACTGAATACACATACGTATTGGTAAGATCAATAATCTTGAGGTTTTGTAATCTCACCATAATTGAGAAAACGCGCAGTATCCTCAAGAATCGGAAAGACCCAACAGGAATACAACCAACTAGATCATACCAATGTAAAAATGGATAAAAAAACCATTTGAAATAGACTTTTTGGATGACGGCCAAAATCCAGCTAAATATAAATTCACTTATAAACAAAACGACAAACCCAAAATCGATTACCTTAAAATTCAGATGAATATGTTCGTAATATGTTGAATAAAAAACAGGGACATGATTTTGTAAAAATTCATTAATGAATGCTATTGCAAAAATCCAATCAAATAAAATCAGGGATAAGTTTACGATGAGTACAGCCATCATAAAAATATCGATAAATACAAGTATGGAATATTTGCTTTTTAATGCTTGTTTAAAATGCATAAACCCAAAATTGACAAAAAATACAGTATAAAGTTACAGCCGCTTTTTTATTTCATCGACCATCAATGGAATATTCTCCATAGGATTGGTATTTAAGGTTTCAAGTGGCAGATATCCATTATAATCGGACTGGGAAATAATATGCATCAGTTTGGAATAATCAACTGGAACCTTAACGCCATTTTCCCATACCTCTTCTTTTATTTGCCATGTGATTGCATATTTTATTAGTGATTGTATCTCATCATATGCATTTCTACTTGCTAGACTGCCAATATCGAGATGCAAACCAAACCATTCAGAGTTTACTTCATCCATTATTTGCTTTATCTCTTCTGACGACTTTAGAAATTCATTATGATTTTGCAGAGCCAACATCACTCCATATCTTGAGGCGATCTCACATGCCTTTTTTATTTCAGAAATCACTTGCTGCATAACGTTTTGCTTATTTCGGTTATCGGTAATTTCCTTACCGGCAAAAACCCGTAATAGTGGCGAACCAAGTTTACTCGCCACACTACACCAATCTTCAATGAGTTCTAAATCTTCTTTCCTTTTTTGAGCATCAGCATTGGCAAAATCATTCCTAATTCCAGTGCCACTAATTTCCAACCCTGCTAAAAACACTTTTCTTTTAAACTCATAAATATAGGAATCAGATGGAGGGGTTGGATATTGAGGAAAATAATAACCTGTTGGATCTATGGCGTCCAGCCCGTTGGATTTGCAAAAATCAATCAGTTCAAAAAGTGTAATACTACCATTGTTTAATTCTGTATTAAATGAATAGGTATTTAGGCTAAGTTTTAGTCTCTGCGTTGAAATTTTATTTTTACCAATAGAGAATAATCGGGTTTGTCTAACTAACGGAGTACCAATAACAGCTGATTTAATAAAATTACGTCGCTTCATTTAATTCACTTATTACATCATAAAAAAGTTCATAACAATTTATCAATTTTATAGTTTAATGTACATTCAATACAATTTCGATCAAAATAATATCAAATAATCAATATGAAACGTATATCCGTTGTTGTTCTGTTTTTATTGTTTTTTTCCTTGTCTCTTTTTGCCCAGGTTAATGTCGGCGATACCGCACCTAAATTTTCGGCAATTACTGATG
>JAHEMV010000292.1 GCA_024643455.1 Cytophagales bacterium | reverse complement strand
GGGATAGACATAACTCCATATGCTATGAAAAAAGCAAAAGGCAGAAAACCAGCCATTGTTTCAGTAAGGATAAAACTTTCTGATACTTTGGGATTTAAGGCTCCAAGAATATTAGTCAAAAAGGAGATGACAAAAAATACTAAAAGAATTAAAATGACAATAAGCGTGTTTCGTTTCATATCAATAAAAATTGGAGATAAGCTGTTTTAATTATGTTCTGATTAGTGAGTTAATTGTTCAAGATATTGATCGACCTGAGCCGCAGAGCCCAACATCGAAATATGTTCTACCTGCGAGACGTAAATCTTTAATCTCTTTATTGAATTTGGGAAATAACTTTTATTTAAAGAAACCATCATTTCCTTTTCAAAAAATTCATAAGCTTTTGAAATGGCCCCGCCAAGAATAATCGCCTCCGGATCGTAAGCATAAACTACTGATTTGAGTGCTACACCCAAGTGACTGCCAAAATCAGCCCAAAGCTTAAGTGCTTCGGGGTTGTTTTTTTTAGCGTCCACTGCGGTTTGCCTGGCATTGGTATGATGAATTTTCTCAAAAAAATTAGCACCACAGTAATGCTCTAAATCATGGTCGAGATAGGGGAGATACCCAATCTCTCCAGCACCGCAATTGTTACCACTGTAAAGCTTGTTATCGATGATGATTCCCGATCCTATTCCTGTTCCCAGCGTAATACCTACAAATGTTTTATGGTTTTGTCCAAACCCAAAATACTTTTCACCGAGCACAAAACAGTTGACATCGTTATTGATAAACACAGGGACATCAAATTCTTTTTCGAGAATATCCCTTAAATGAACTTCTTTCCATGAAGGAATGTTGACTGCATCATAGACGATTCCTTTTTCCAAATCAACCACTGAAGGCACGCCTAATCCAATTCCACTAACTTTATCACTAAAGACTGTATGAATAATGGATTTTAATTGTTCCAAAGTACTCTCAAGATTGTCCTTATGTTTTAGAGGTATTGAGTTTAATTTTATTATGTTTTTCCCATCAATTAAACCTGCCCTAATATTCGTTCCGCCAAGATCAACACCTATTTTCATTTTATTTTAGTTAGCGATTGTAAAAAAATCTATTTTCCTGGCGCAAAAGTATTGTTTAAGCATTTTATTTATTGCGTCTTAAGCGCATGCTTTACCTCGATATGCGTAAATAGGCAAAAATGTATTTCCTGAAATTGATTGATAATTAGCGAGTTGTGTTTTTTGAATTAAATAAATACCAGTGATAGTATTCAATCCACAATTTAAAGTATTTATAGATGGTATTGCGATAATGTTTTTTAGTAAAATGAGAAATGATGAGAAAAAATAGTTCGTTTTTTTGATAAGTAATGTCGTAATTCCCATAGAAATAAAATAATATGGACACCCAAAAATTAAATCTAAGCAGGAGGCAGTTTGTCTTAAAAAGCACAAAAGTGATTTCTGCAGCATCACTTGCCCCGGTATTTGCTTTTTCGGGGAATACAAAGGAATCGAATAAAACCAGAGTTGTTTTGGTAGGAACTGGGTCAAGAGGCAGCAGTAGCTGGGGCAAAGAGCTTGTTGGTCCATATTCAGAATTTGTTGAAATGGTTGGTCTGTGCGATACGAACCTAAAGCGAGCTGAAGTTGCCAAAAAATTGATTGGAACAAAAGCCAAAATCTATCACGCTTCTGATTTTGACACCATGGTTCAGCAACAAAAACCGGATGTGGTGATCGTTACGACTGTCGATTGTTTTCATGTGGACTATATCGTTAGGGCCCTTGAACTCGGATGCGATGTGATTTCAGAAAAACCCATTGCTACAGAGGCAGATCAATGTCAGCGCATTTTGAATGCAGAAAAGAAAACCGGAAAGAAAGTCAATGTGGGATTTAATGTTCGGTTTATGAACGAATCCATGGAAATGAAACGGATTCTTAGTTCTGGGGAACTGGGAAAGATCATTTCAATTGATTACCATGAACACCTGGATACTCAACACGGGGCCTCTTATTTCAGACGATGGCATGGAAAAATAAAGAATTCCGGATCACTTTTAGTTCATAAGTCATCGCATCATTTTGACCTGATCAACTGGTTGCTTGAGGCAGAACCGGAGACCGTACAAGCCATGGGCAAAACAGCATTTTATGGCTCCAATAACAAATTCAGAGGAAAGAATTGTCGGAACTGTGAATTTACCCAGCAATGCGATTTTTATTGGGATATGACCAAAGACAAGGAATCCATGGAGATGTACGCTGATTGTGAAGAAGTAGATCAATATTATCGCGATGGGTGTGTTTGGGATGAAAAAATTGATAGTTACGATACCAGCTCTGTGCAGGTAATTTATAATAATGGCACACAACTCACCTACACCCTCAACGCATTTTTGCCATATGAGGGGCAATACATTTGTTTTTCTGGTGAAAAAGGCAGATTGGATGTGAAACTAAATTACCGTCAACCTTGGGAGGTCGAAGCTACATTAGAGTTTCGATTGACAAAGAATAGCGAATCTTCAAAAACATGGACAATGGAACCTGATGATGGTGGACATGGAGGAGCAGATGAGCGGGTGAAAGACGTATTGTTTAAGCCAAATCAACCAGATCCTACGGGACAGAAGGCCGGGAGTCGCGCAGGTGTACTATCGAGTATGATCGGTATTGCCGCGAGGAAATCAATCGAAACAGGGCGGTCGATTAAGATTGCAGACCTGATAAATCTTTAACATTTGACTTTATGGCCGCAATAGGAAATACAAGTACCCAGACAATCAGTAATGACTCCGTTAAAAATTACACCATACCTATGGTGGTATTGACTTGCCTCTTTTTCATGTGGGGTGTCATTGCTTGTATGAATGATATTTTAATCCCATTTCTCAAGAAAATATTTGAACTGAGCCGGGCTGAATCCATGCTGGTGCAAATGTCTTTTTTTACTGCCTACTTCACAGGATCGCTTATTTATTTTATTATTTCTTCCAGAAAAGGGGACCCAATAGAAAAAATTGGATATAAAAATGGAATCCTTATTGGGCTGGCTATTGCCGCGCTGGGTTGCGCTTTGTTTTATCCGGCAGCCCAACTCAAGATGTATGGCTTTTTCCTGGTAGCACTTTTTATTTTGGCACTGGGTCTAACAATGCTTCAGATAGCGTCAAATCCCTATGTTGCCATTTTAGGTCCAGCCAAAACGGCCTCAAGCAGACTTAATCTTTCCCAGGGATTCAATTCCCTGGGCACAACCCTGGCACCAATTGTTGGAGGATATTTTGTGTTTCACTTTTTTGCCAATTGGGGGCAGCCCCTTTTGAATAAACTGGGTGAACCGATTACTACGGATACAGGTCTTACCATGTCGGTTCTGGGAGTGCAGTTGCCTTACTTGATCTTCTCTTTGATTTTTATTTTACTCGGAGTACTGGTGTATTTTACAAAACTACCTGTTTTTAAAAGCGAGGAAAAAATTGAAAAAGGAGCCGGGGCTTTGCAGTACCGTCATCTTACGCTTGGGATGGTGGCAATTTTCTTGTATGTAGGAGGAGAGGTGTCCATTGGAAGTTTATTGATCAATTATATCTATGAACTGATTGGACTCCCTGAAATAGAAGCAAAATCATTTCTTGCATTTTACTGGGGCGGGCTGATGATCGGACGATTCCTTGGGGCTATTTCACTTTCGGAATCAAGCAACGAATTGAAAAAAGGATTGACTATGGTGGGAACAGCCATCCTGTCGTACCTCGTTATTTATTTTGCTGTATTCATCGAAAGTGGTTTTGCCTTTCCATTCTCAAAGATAGCGCCGTTCATTATTTTCATTGTTATGAATTTGATTGCTTTCCGGATCGGTCGTTCAAATGCTGCAAGAACATTGTATGTATTTTCCATTATGATTCTTGTCTTATTGGCCGTTACTATTTTGACCGATGGAAATATTGCCATGTGGTGTGTCCTTAGTATCGGTTTATTCAATTCCATTATGTGGTCAAATATATTCACATTGGCGATTAAAGATCTGGGAAATTTCACTTCGCAGGGATCATCACTTCTGATCATGTCTGTCCTGGGCGGAGCGGTTATTCCGTTTATCCAGGCTGCCTTTGCTGATAAATTTGGTGGTTATCATTATTCATTTTTCATTCCCATGGTTTGTTATGCTTATTTGGCTTATTACGGTTTGAAAGGTCATGTGGTAAGAAAATGGAGCCATTGATTAAGAAAATGGAAATAGTACACTATTCGTAAATACGAGTATGTACATAAATGAAGAATTTTTAAAAGAGTAGGATTTAATTTTTTCACTATGTCAACACAAGTTAACAGAATGATTTCTTTGGACGCTATGCGAGGATTTACCATTGCAGCGATGATATTGGTAAATTTCCCGGGAAATGAAGAATTTGTATTCGCGCCGTTAAAACATACCGTATGGAATGGACTTACTCCAACGGATATGATAGCCCCATTCTTTTTATTTATTGTTGGCGTTTCCATTGCGTTGGCTTATACCAAACGCCTTCAACAAGGTAAGGCCAAAGGAGCTATGTATCAAAAAATCATCTTTCGGTCTTTCAAGATCTTCGCAGTTGGCATTATTTTAAATTTACTTCCTGATTTCAATTTTGCTGAATTGCGCTGGACCGGTACGCTACCCAGAATTGCGATCGTATTCCTGGTCTGCGCCCTGTTATTTTTAAATTCTGATTGGAAGAAACAAGCTTGGATTGGCGGGATAACGCTGGTTGGTTACTGGTTGGCCATGACATTGATCCCAACCCCAGGAGAAGGTAAAGTGATGTTGGAACGGGGAGTAAACCTGGCAGCATGGTTTGATAGCAAATTTTTACCTGGTACAATGTGGCAGGGGACCTGGGATCCGGAAGGAATTTTAAGTACGTTCCCTTCGATCGTTTCAGGGATTACTGGCATGCTGGCAGGTGCGTTGATGCTGAGTAACAGAACAAAAGAAATGAAGGTAATCCTGCTAATGGTAATTGGTTTCTTTATGACTTTTGCAGGCTACCTTTGGGGATTGACATTTCCTGTAAATGAAAATATCTGGACCAGCTCGTTTGTCTTTGTTACTTCAGGCGTAGCATTCATGGCCCTGGGAGCATTTTATTTTCTGGTGGACATGAAAGGATATACCTGGGGGACTAAACCTGGGATAATCTTTGGAGCCAATGCCATCACTGTTTATGTAATGGGTGATATACTGGCATTACTTTTTTATGGTTTGGAAATCGGAGGCAAAAGTTTGAATATGCATTTCTTTGAAGGATTTACATCGATTGGTTTAGGAGCTAAACTGGTTAGTATGATTTATGCCTTGCTTTATGTATGCATCAACTATATCCCTGCTTTTATCCTGTACAAAAAGAAAATATTCATCAAGCTGTAGCACCGCTACGTTGCTTTGATTTATGTCTTTTTTGGTAAATGTACCCGAATATCCCGGTATCTCGATCGCATTGGGTCTATCTTTAATTTTAGTGTAAGAGGTATACTTGTTCCCTTTATATAACGAAATATAAGTACGAAAATGCCGTGCATAATTATTCTGCAGAACAGCGAATTATTCTAATCTTAAATTCGTTATGGATTAGATTTAATCTTTTCAATATCTACTAAGATGAACGCATCTAAATGGGTTGTTTTTTCATTTCGTCTGGCTATTTTATTGCTATTGATTTCGTGTTCTAAAGATTCTGAACATATTGCTCCAAATATAAAAGGGGATTACCGGGTTTTTGCCTGGAATGACCTGGGAATGCATTGCCTGAACCCAACGTACGACAAGGTTGTTATTTTACCTCCTTATAACAATCTAATGGTGCAGGTAGTTAAGCGTGGCAATCCTCCACAAATAATTACTGATGGAATTTTTGTAGAGTATAAAATTAAAAATAATACCACATCTGCTGACAAAAGAGATTATGGCCAATTCTGGACCAATGCTGTTGATCTGTTTGGTCCAATATTCGGAATCAGTAATCTCCCCATAGATCAGGGATTGACTGGAAATGGTCTCTCTGGTGAAATGGCTCTGGACAATGACCATTTCATTGCCAGTGGAATACCAGTAACTCCAGTTGATGACAATGGAAAATGGGATCCATATCAGGTTGCCGAAGTCACCGTCATGGATAACAATCAAAATATTCTAATTACAACTGAGGCCACCATACCTACTTCAGATGAGATTAATTGCGCTAAATGTCATGGAGATAATCCTTTTGATGATATTCTTGCTAAACATGATGCTTCTACTGGTACAGACCTGGTCTCGAATACTCCGGTATTATGTGCAAGCTGTCACGGAAGTCCTGCTTTAGGACAATTTACTCCCGGGTCTTCGGGTAAATATTTGTCGGAAGCCATCCATGGATTTCATGCAGATAAAGATGCTACCTGTTATGACTGTCATCCCGGAGCAACCACAAAATGCAGTAGAAGCTTGCGCCATACTGCCTCAGATGGAAATTGCATTGAATGTCATGGCGATTTAAACCAGGTTGCTTCCTCCATTGCCGGAGGAAGAATACCTTGGGCAGAAGAGCCAAAATGTGTGACCTGTCATACGAATGTAAGTGGCGTAGATACGGGCAATGAATTGTATCGTAACGCCAAAGGTCATGGTAGTCTCTATTGTACGACATGCCATGGAAGTCCTCATGCAATGTACCCATCCTCCGTAGCGTCAGATAACTATCAGCCACTGCAATACCAATCGGTAGGGAATAGTGTAAAAACCATAGGCAGTTGTGGTATTTGTCACCAGAATTCTCGAGGCGAAGGTAGTGGTGGTGAATTTGGTGAAACACATGGTGGCAAGAATCCCAAAGTGCAAAATGCATGTCATGTTT
>JAHEMV010000291.1 GCA_024643455.1 Cytophagales bacterium | reverse complement strand
ATTGACCGGAATTTATAGTATCAACCTAATTACTCCGTCACAGGATGGGAAACAACTACTTTTTAAAACCTCATTGTGGTATCCGATCAATTTTAAAAAGAAAGATGAAATGGTAAATGAGCTAAGAAATAAAATTAATAAATACAAAAGTGGACTTCCTGTAAAAGCTTTTGATCAATTACCCAGTTATCGGCTTTATTTTTTTTAACATGCGAACGACCATTGTTTCAACCTCAAAGCTTAAAACCAATAAAATTTTGGGTTTGATCATTATTATTTCCTTGTTGACTGCATTATTAGTAGATTCTATTGTTCTGCTTTTTTCGGGACGGGTAATAGAAGGATTGTTCACACCTTTGGTCTGGATTTTTATTGGATATAAAAGCATTTCTATGCTGCTTAGCCTGAAGAACATTTCATATGATGCCAGTTCGGTCTATTATGAAAAAGAAGGTTTTGAAGTGCAAATCCCTTTTGAAGATATCAAAGACATTGAGATTAAAACACTCACAGGCATTTATACCATCAACCTGTATCGCCCTGCACAGGATGGTAAAGAAATTTCATTTAAAATGTCGCTTTGGTATCCATTGAATTTCAAAAAACAGGATGAAATAGTAAATAAATTGCGCGATCGCATTGAACGCTACAAAAGAACTTTACCAGAGAAAAACTTAGCAGGGCTGTCGAGTTTTTCAATTTGAAAATAACTTATTGTGTATGAAAATGATCAAGGTGATTTTAGACATGACAACCCTTAAATAATTACCTTCCCTAGTTGATATCTTTTTATATGGATTAACTTAGAATTACTAAATTGAAACAAAAAAATATCACAAATGAGCAACAGATCCTTGTTTTTATCCATCTCCACTTTTGTAATTGTTTTATTCTCATACTCAATTGGCTATGGCCAGTCAACAGAAAAACCTTTTGTCTATGGTGATCTGTTGCCTGATGCCCCGGAATTGGCTTCAAGGGGCGAATATGCAGTTGGCGTGCAAACAGTAGATTTAATTCATGAAAATCAGATTGATATCCTTAATTATGGTAAAACTTCAGATACACTCTACAATAGACCGCTGAAGATAGAGGTGTGGTATCCTGCAGAGGGGGGATCTGGATCCAATGAGTTTATTGCCTATGAGGAGGTCATGGGCAATGCCAATACACCGGGTAGACCAATCATTCCCTTTACCTTTTTGGGTAGAGCAAAAAGAAGTGCAAAACCTAATTACAGCACTGGGTCTTATCCTTTGATTATCGTATCTCACGGTTACACCGGTTCCCGATATTTGATGACCTACTTATCTGAGAATCTCGCTTCCAAAGGTTTTGTAGTGGTTTCTATTGATCATACGGAATCAACTTTTAAAGATGCGTCAGGTTTCAACAGTACCCTACTCAACCGATCGCTTGATGTACTTTTTGTTTTAAATGAAATTGCGCGACTTAGCAAGGAGGATAATTCATTTCTAAAAGGATTGGTAAATGCAGATCGTACTGCGCTGATCGGTTATTCAATGGGCGGATATGGAGTACTGAATGTGGCTGGCGCGGGTTATAGTCCGCAGGCAGCCCAATTCTTTGGTTCTATGTCAAGCGGAAGTAAAGCACTACAAAAGCGCACAGTGGGGAATCCGGAATTTGAGGCCTCAATAGACCCAAGAATTAAGGCTGTTGTTGCTTTTGCACCTTGGGGGATGACGCGGAATGTCTGGAATGCTGATGGCTTGCAAAACCTTAAAATCCCATCATTATTTGTCGCAGGAAGTATGGATGATATTTCAGGTTATGAGAAAGGGACAAAAGCAATTTTTGAAGGAGCCACAAATTCTGACAGGTATCTGCTCACCTATATCAATGCACGCCACAATGTAGCACCAAATCCTCCGCCGGCTGAATCCATGGATTCAACTTTACATATTGACGAGTACTTGAGATACGCAGATTCTGTATGGGATATGCGCAGAATTAACAATATCAACCAACACTTTGTCACTGCATTTCTTGGTATTTATCTAAATAACAATGATAGTTACACACAATTTTTAAAAATAAACGAAGATGAAAAAGAAAAAGAATGGCCCGGCTTTAAGCCGAGGACTTCCGTAGGATTAATGTTGGACCATAAAACAGCAAATGAGTAATTTAAATTGATCCGGCAGAATTAAACAAACATATAAATGACAACAATCTCTACACCTTCCCAACTCAAACGCTACAAAAATACGCTGATGTTTTTTAGCATCGTCTCAATTGTTCTGGGCGTAATCACCATAGGTAAGGCAGTGGTTGACAAAGAATATATGTTGTTTTTCAATATTCCGCTTCTTGTTATTTTACCAATCAACTTTTACAGGGAAATGAAATTAATCCACAGTATCGCATTTGATACTACAACGCTATACTTTACTTCAGAAAACAAGCCGATGGCAAAAATAGGATTAGACCAGATACGATCCATTACCATAGGCAGGTTCGATGGCATCCATCGCATCAACCTGATTAAGTCAGCTGATCCTGTAAAAAGAATCTATTTCAAAACTTCACTTGGATACCCATTTAATTTTAGCAAAAAAGATAAAGTAATTTATGCGTTGCGGGATGCGATCGAAGCCTACAAAAAATTGTTGGATGATGACTATGAAGATGAGGTACAGATTACCAGGGTTGCAAATGGGATGGCACGATAAATATTGAACCTACTAAATACCTAATCTTTAACATTCCGAAAGGCCATATTCACCTTTTAAAGATATTTTGGCTAGATCAATACACTTTTACGCCATTGATCAGCCAGATCGACCAGCTTTTGTTATAGGTGTGTACACTATCTGTGGGTATGTTTTCTTTATTAACCACTTCTAAACCATCATTTTTCCATTGAAAAATCCCACCGTATAAATTTTGCACATTGGTATATCCCAAAGCCAATAATTTCTCTCCGACTTTTTCACTTCTGTATCCTACAGAGCAATATACTACCACTTCAGCATCGAGCGGAATGTCTTTCACTTCACTGTCGCTAAAATGATCGTAATCTATCAAGCGTGCGCCTTCTATCCTGCTAACAGCATATTCTTTTGGTGATCGGATATCCAATAAAACTATGGGGTTTTGATGCTTTTTTTCTTCAGCCAGTTTTTTGGCAGTAATCAATGGAACTGTATGATTGTATAAAGATTCCAGTTTTTCACTATAATCTTTCGTCTTACATTTAAATATATTCATAGAAATTATAGGGAATAAAACAGATAACAATATGATTCTTTTCATCCATTTAAAATTGAAATTAGATCGTTGAATCTCCATGATTCACGGGTTGCAGATTTGTTGGCGACATTGAGCGTTTTCCTGTTCAAAAAAAATAAATTAACTGAGGGATTTTTCTTATAAAAATTGATAATTTATAAAAAGTTTAAACAACTTTGGCCATTCACTACTAATTAACTTTATGAAATGTTAACATTAAGTTAATACAAATTTAAATTTATAACCTAAACCCTTAACGAATAAGGACCTACTTTTGCCTTTATTTAAATAAACCTTATTAAATGGAATCCTATTATATTTTTATCGTAGCTATTCTTGCAGTGCTAGCAATATCAGATTTGGTAGTTGGCGTTAGCAACGATGCTGTTAATTTTTTGAATTCTGCCATCGGTTCTAAAGCCGCCTCTTTCAAACTGATCATGATCGTTGCAGCTTTTGGTATCTTGATTGGAACAACGTTTTCAGGAGGAATGATGGAAGTGGCCAGAAAAGGCATCTTTCATCCTGACCAATTTTATTTCAATGAGATCATGATTATTTTTCTGGCGGTAATGTTGACGGACATCTTACTGCTTGACTTATTTAACACTTTTGGACTGCCAACTTCTACAACCGTTTCTATTGTCTTTGAACTATTAGGAGCAGCTGTAGCCGTATCACTAATAAAAATTTCCGCACTTGGAGAATCCGTAGGCAACCTTGGTAACTATATCAATTCTAGTTCCGCTCTTTTGATTATCACTGGAATTTTATTGTCAGTTGCTATTTCATTTACTGTCGGAATGGTTGTACAATGGTTTGTCCGACTCATTTTTTCTTTCAACTACGAGAAAACGTATAAATATTTTGGCGCGGTCTGGGGAGGTTTTGCTATATCGGTCATTACTTATTTCATTTTAATAAAAGGTGCTAAAGGATCAACTTTGATGTCTGATGAAATGAGTGAATGGATAAATTCGAATACCTTAACCATCCTGGCTATCAGTTTTGTTGGATGGAGCGTATTGCTGGAATTAATCTTCCTGATAACAAAATTTAATATCCTCAAGCTAATCGTTTTAGTTGGTACATTCGGACTGGCTCTTGCTTTTGCTGGTAATGACCTGGTAAACTTTGTTGGTGTACCACTGGCTGGGTTGGAATCGTTTAAGTCATTTTTGAACAGTGGAATTTCTGATCCTTCTTTATTCAGCATGGCTTCTCTAGCAGGAAAAATTCAGACTCCAACCTATTTGTTACTTGTCGCTGGATTAATTATGGTGGTTACATTGTTCAAATCAAAGAAAGCAAAATCTGTAACAGCCACATCTATTGACTTAAGCAGACAAGATGAAGGTTATGAACGATTTGAATCTTCAGTACTAGCCAGAAACCTTGTACGAGGAGTAATCAAAGTATCGAATACTGTTTCCAGTATAACTCCTCCATTCATAAAAAATTATATTGATAAAAAATTTAACCAGAAACACTTTCAGGAAAGAGCAAAAAAAGAAGGAATATCTTTTGACCTGGTGCGGGCATCTGTGAACCTGGTTGTAGCCAGTGCACTGATTGCATTTGGAACATCACTCAAACTTCCACTTTCGACAACCTACGTTACTTTTATGGTTGCAATGGGGAGTTCACTAGCTGACGGTGCTTGGGGTAGAGATAGTGCGGTGTATAGAATTTCAGGAGTGATTACTGTAATTGGCGGATGGTTTTTTACTGCTTTTAGCGCATTTACAGGAGCCTTTATTATGGCCTATCTTATTCATCTTGGAGGCATTTTTACCATTATTGCACTGATTGTGCTTATTATTTTTTTACTGATAAAATCATTTGCTATCCATAAGAAAAAAGAGTCACAAAAAGAAATAACAGAAAATAAGGATCTGTTTGGCGTACATGTCAACGGTGAAAGTATTTTGAAATCTTGCAAAGAAAATGTAATAACAACTATTTCCACAATAGCACATTTATACAATAAATCCATCAATGGATTTCTAAATTTTAAAAGGAAGCCTCTCTCCAATTCACTTGATGAGATTAAAGAACTTAACAAAGATATTAGGTTCCTAAAAAATTCACTCCCCAAGGTTATTGCACGATTAAAAGAAGAAGATATTGAATCAGGTCATTTTTATGTTCAGGTACTGGATTATCTTTATGAAACAATTAATTCAATTACCCATATTGTAAAACCTATTTATACTTATATCGATAATAATCATAAACCTTTGATCGCTGAGCAGAAAAGTGAATTAACTGAATTGAAAAACAATATTGACAGCTTTTTCAAATCGACCATAAAACTTTTAGAAGAAGATGGATTCAAAAATATTGAAGGGTTTGGAAAAGATCAGCAAAAACTTCTGGCTAGTGTCGCAAAAATTAATAAGAAGCAGTTGAATAGAATAAAAAATAAGGAAACCGGCACTAAGAACAGTACAATCTATCTGAATGTATTGAGTGAAACGAAAAATTTATTGTTGTTTACTCAAAACTTAATAAAGGCTCAGCGGGATTTCTTAATTCACGAGACAACTCCGGTAACCCCACCTGAGTAAAATTGGCTTATTCCTGAAAAAAAGGAAGATCCTATAATTTTTAAGAGGACTGGTGTTGAAAATTAAAATTTTCGACATCAGTCTTTTTTTTATCCATGAATTGAAATCAATCCACTTAGAATATCAAAACTGATTTTGAAAAATTAGACCGACATGCACTTTAAGAACTAAGTAGGTTGATAACAGCTGAGTTTACTTTCTAATGGAATAGTAAAAAATACCCCCATATCCCATTGCAAGCATGAGGTGAAAAATAATAAGTCCATAATCCCCAACAAGGAATCCGATCACTATTCCGGAAAAGAAATATAGACTGAGAATCCCTTCGAAAATGGTTGACCAGGTGAGTTTATGATTTAAATACATATTCTCTTTCCAGGAGCCGTCCATTCCGATAATATTAAATTTTGGCGTGCGTACAAAAGGAGTCTTTACGCCAAGTAAACCTTCGATTACGGCTATGCTGTTATTTAGGGTAAAACCCATGGAAAAAACAATAAAAAGTGGGAAGTAAGCAAAGAAGTGTTTTTTTGTGTCATCGATCGTATTGGCTATCCAGTAAAAGTAGGTAATAGCCAAAAACCCAATGAGAAAAATACTGCCAAAATCGAAGAAAAATTTAAAATCCGGATTTTTATATTTTACATAAAGTAAAGGAATACTTACAATGGAAGCGATGAGTAACAATAGAAAATTGGCACTATTGGTCAGGTGAAAAAAGGCATGGATTTTATTGGTAAAACTCAATTCTTTTTTCAATACCCTGGCCAGGTTTTTCTTTGCAGTCTCTGCGCCACCTTTTGTCCAGCGAAACTGCTGCGATTTTACTGCTGACATGATTACGGGAAGTTCAGAAGGGGAAGGTATATTTTCCATGTATTTAAATTTCCAATCCTTCATCTGAGCCCGATAACTTAAATCCAGGTCTTCCGTCAGGGTATCGGTCTGCCAACCACCAGAATCCAAAATACAGGATTTACGCCAAATGCCTCCAGTTCCATTGAAGTTGATATAACTGCCGGCTTCATTACGACCAGTCTGCTCTACCCGAAAGT
>JAHEMV010000290.1 GCA_024643455.1 Cytophagales bacterium | reverse complement strand
TCACGGGAACTATAAAATTCGCCACTGAGCATTTTCTGCTTTTCAGTTTTTCTCATTAGTTTTATTTTTATTCAAATATTAATTGCATTATCTCGATTCATACCATCCCGTCAACCTGGAGTAATATCAAATTAGCATCAATGTTTTTTAAAGTAATCGCATATCATCAAATCAGAAATGAAATACGTGAATGCACACAAATAAACTATTTTGAATTTTACCAAATTGGATATTAGTCAAAAAAAATCTGAGTACTTGTATATTTGGGTATGAATACCGAGAACCTCATCCAGGAAAATTCAAGGATACCAAAGTATCAGCAATTAATTGACAAAATAATCGCCGATATTCAGGAAGGTAAACTAAAATACGGAGATAAGCTCCCATCAATCAATGAGAACAGTGAAGAGTTTTATCTTTCGCGTGATACAGTCGAGCGTGCCTACAAAAAACTTCAGGATCTTGGAGTTATCCTGCCAGTTCGTGGCAAGGGATATTACATATCGTCCGTGGAATTACCAGAAAAACTAAAAATCCTGTTGATATTCAATAAACTAAGCAATTATAAAAAAATTGTTTATCAGTCGTTTATAGAAACCTTGGGAGAAAAAGCAACAGTACATATTCATATTCATCATTACGATACAAAGATATTCAATGACATTCTCCTGGAAAATCTGGGGAAATACCATTATTATGTCATCATGCCCCACTTTACGGATTTGTCAAATGAAACCTTTGAGCTGATCAATACGATTCCAAAAGAACGGCTGGTCATTTTAGATAAAAATCTCGATGAGATCCATGGCGATTATACTTCTGTTTACCAGGATTTTCAAAATGATATTTATGAAGCGCTAAATCAAGGTATTGATTTGTTGAAAAAATACAACCGCCTGGTATTCGTTTTGCCCGATGATATTGGTAAGAAACGACTCAATATTCAATCCGGGTTCAAAAAGTTTTGTGGTGCATACCAATTTAAGCATGAAATCATGGAGAATGAAGCATTTATTGAAGTGAAGAAAGGCGAAGTATATATTTCTATGGAAGAATCTGACCTGGTATCCTGCATCAAATTTGCAAGAGAAAAAAAACTGACGATTGGTAAAGATATCGGCCTATTGTCATTTAATGATACCCCTTTGAAGGAAGTGCTGGAAAACGGTATTTCCGTTATTTCTACCAATTTTGTACGGATGGGCAGTCTTGCGGCTGAATTGATTCTGGAAAAACGGCGATTAAAGGTGCGCAACGAGTTTTCATTCATACGTCGGGAATCATTATAAAAAAAGACCCGGATGCCTCCGGGTCTTGATTACCTAATTAATTATTGCGTATATAATATCTTCTGGGATTTACCCTAATTTCCTTTTATAACATCACGATATTTTCTGAAGCCTGTTTCTTCATACTTCGTACTTTATCGTTATACTCACAATCGCTGATCTGACCGATGAGGTATTGCTGATTTGATTTATTAAATGAATAGCGTTGACAACTTGTAACCGCCACCTTATTGTTTTCACTGTTAAGCCGATCATTTTGTGCTATTTCTATTTGCCCTGAAGCTAATGTTATATTGATCTCTTCACTGTCTCTAAAGGCAGAAATACTAAATTCCTTTCCCCTGCAGATCGAAGTGATATTATCTGAAATCACTACAAAAGGTCTGGTATTGGCCTGATCCGTTTCAAAAAATGCCTCACCTTCCAGATGAACAACACGATATTTTAAATTGAAATTTTCGTAATAACTCAATGAACTATGCGCAGTCAACGTCACTCTGGTACCATCTTTTAGTACTACTATTGAAGGTTGATTGCTTTCATTTACTTCTGTGATCATGGATGGGGAATCATCTGTTGAAGCAACGGGTTGATCATAAGATTTGTACGCAAACCACACACTAGAAACTATCAACAAGGTGGCAGCTACTTTGGCCCACCAGTGTAGCCGGAACACATTTGCGGATTGATCTTCTTTATTAAGCGGTGTTATTTTTGACTCTATCAGCTCCCAGTGTTTTTCAGGCCATATTATTTTTTCTTCCGATACAAAATGATCCCAATCTTCTTCTATGGCTTTTAACACATCTCCCTCGTTTCGATTCACCTCATCATGCAGCTCTTTTAACTCTTCACGGGTTAATTTGCTATTTAGAAATCGATATATGAGTGTCTTTTTCAATTAGTTTTTTTTGCTTTCAATAGGGTATACACATTTCAAGGATTTTACCCCTATTTTAGAGAACAATTTTTTCTGACTCCAGATATTATTTAAAACCGGAGATTAAAAAAAGCAGGATCAAAATCTGGTATTCACTTAGCTCATCTCTTAAATATTTGAGTGCCTGCCCCATTTGATTTTCTACAGTCTTTATGGAAATTTGAAGCTTTTCAGCAATTTCTTTGTTTTTTAGCCCTCCTTCACGACTCAATCGGAATATCTCCTGGCGTTTTGTCGGCATGGAAATTATAGCTTTTTCAGCTTTTATTTTTATTTCCCGATACTCCACATCCATTTGAGTAAAGTTACCGGAAGGATCATCAGCATGTATCAAAAAATCAAGATAGGCTTGTTCGTTTACTTTTTTGCGAAACCCATTGAAAATGCGATGTTTTGCCGCCTGTATTACGTAAGACGAGAATGATTGATTTTCATCAATATTATCTCTTTTATCCCAAATCCTTAAAAAAACTTCTTGCACAATTTCTTCTGCATCTTCATGGGATCTGAGGTATTTTCTTGAAAAAGAAAAAAGGACCGGCGCATACTTTGAATACAATACCCCGAAAGATGCCTGATGGCCAGCTTTTAGTCGAACTATCAATTGTCGTTCTTCTTCAGGATGATTCATTGAAAAGATATGCTGATGTTATAAAACTGATTTTAACTTTCAGTGCGCAAAGATAATACAATCGATTTTCAATCATTTGAACTTTCATTTTTATTTGTTCATAGTCATTTTACAAGTAAAATTCATACAACTGTATAAAATTGAAATTTAGTAAATCCAAATATGAACACTTAAACCACTCAAAATAAAAAACTTAAAAAAGACAATAAACTTGTAAATGCTGAACTAATCATATTCCGGTAATTGTTTTAAAGATGATAATGCTTCACATTTAAATCCCCCAAAAAATGGACAAACTGTTCAGAAAAGACGCTTTCAACTATCATGCCCTAGGTCGCCCAGGTAAATTAGAAGTTGTACCTACAAAACCGTATTCAACTCAAAGAGATCTTTCACTTGCTTACACACCAGGAGTGGCTGATCCATGTCTGGCGATTGATAAAAATCCGGATGACGCCTATAAATACACGATGAAGGGAAACCTGGTTGCGGTCATTTCCAATGGAACAGCTGTGCTGGGCTTGGGTAATATAGGACCTTTAGCAGGGAAGCCGGTTATGGAGGGTAAAGGTTTTCTATTCAAAATATTTGCTGATATCGATGTGTTTGATATAGAAGTAGATGCCCTGGATCCGGAATATTTTATAAATACGGTGAAAGCCATCGCCCCAACTTTTGGTGGTATCAACCTGGAAGATATCAAAGCACCCGAGTGCTTTGAAATTGAAGATCGGCTAAAAGCAGAATTGGATATCCCTGTCATGCATGATGATCAGCATGGAACAGCGATTATCACCTCTGCAGGTTTGCTAAATGCTCTTGAGATTGTAGGCAAAAAAATTGACGCCATTAAAATGGTTGTCAATGGTGCCGGGGCATCCGCTATTTCCTGCACCAAACTATATTTAAATCTTGGCGTGAAACGCGAAAACGTGATCATGCTGGATAGCAAGGGTGTATTGAACCGTGAACGAACTGATTTAAATAGTGCAAAAAAACAATTTGTCTCAGACACAAAATCGAACACCTTAGAGGAAGCAATAAAAAATGCTGACGTTTTTCTTGGTCTATCAGTTGGAGGAGTATTGAAAGAAAATATGCTACGATCCATGGCAAAAAATCCTATTGTTTTTGCTCTAGCCAACCCAAATCCGGAAATAGCTTATGATGTAGCAAAGAGCATTCGCGATGATGTAGTGATAGCCACTGGCCGATCTGACTTCCCCAACCAGATAAACAACGTCCTTGGATTTCCATTTATTTTCAGAGGTGCACTGGATGTACGTGCAACGGCTATAAATGATGAAATGAAAATTGCTGCTTCAAGAGCATTGGCAAAATTGGCTAAGGAACCCGTACCGGAAGAAGTAAATATTGCATTCCAGGTGCAAAATCTAAAATTTGGCAAAGACTATTTTATCCCAAAACCAACCGATCCCCGGCTTATAGAGCGGGTAGCTCCCGCGGTTGCCAAAGCAGCAATGGAGACGGGCGTTGCCAGAAAACCGATTTCTGATTGGGGAGCATATGTCGAAGAATTGAAAAAACGCTTGGGCCTAACGAATCCACTAAAAGGGCACATGACTGCAGCATGCAAGAATAATCCAAAACGGATTGTACTGGCAGATGCTGAGCATTACAATGTACTGAAAGCAGCAGAGATTGCTCAAAATGAGGGTTTGGCTGAATTTATTCTTCTGGGTAATGAAAAAATAATCAACCACGTAATCGCTGATAATGACCTCGAACTTAATGGAGTAGAAATCATTGATCCAAGATCAAAAAAAGAAAGGAATCGTATCCAAGATTTTGCAAAAGTACTGTTTGAAAAGCGTCGAAGAAAAGGCATGACCCTGGACAAAGCACAGGACACATTGATTCATAAAAACTACTTTGGGCCCATGCTGGTCGAAAAAGGAAAAGCTGATGCCGTATTGTCAGGCTATACTTACAACTACCCGGATACTATTAGGCCAGCGCTTCAAATTATTGGAAGAAAACCTGATACAAAGATTGTTAGTGGTATGTATATTGTAAATACAAAGGAAGGCCCCATTTTTTTAAGCGACTGTACCGTTAACCTTATTCCTGACAAGAATACACTCATTGAAATTATTCTGCAAACTGCTGAAGCTGTACGCAGGTTTAACATTGAACCAAATATTGCAGTGCTTTCATATTCTAATTTTGGGTCAGTCCCGGGAGCATTATCTACAAAACTTCAGGAAGTAATAAGTGAGTTACATAATAACTATCCTGAACTGAATGTTGATGGTGAAATTCAGGCCAATTTAGCGTTGGATCCAGAACTCATGAAAGACACCTATCCGTTTTCAAAATTGATTAATAAAAACGTAAATACGTTGATCTTTCCGGATTTAACATCTGCGAATATTGGGTACAAACTTTTAAATAAAGCGGCGAAATTTGATATCATTGGTCCAATTTTAAATGGGATGAACAAGCCTGTACATATATTACAGATGGGCAGCAGTGTCAATGAAATCGTAAATATGATTATGATTGCAGTACTTGACGCCCAGCAACGATAGTATCTATTTGCTCCAAACCATTTGAAAATCCAAGATCAAATGGTTTGATTTTTTCCTATAGCCCTTTCATTGACCAGGTGCAAATACACCATTGTATAGAAATTTTTCTGATCAATTCTAATTTGATGATTGGTTAAAGCGCTCAAATCCTTAAATGACGGCAAACGGACAAAAACCTAATTGGCCAAAATTTTCCACTTACTTTTTTACTATGCCTGTAATGAAAAGTAAACCAAAAGAAATAATCATGAAAAAAATAATGCTCCTTACTGTTGTACTTATCACTTTTCTAAGTCTAGCGAAGGCGCAGAAATGTGCTATTCAAATCCAGATTCTCGAAGACAAATATATGTTCGGTGAAGCAACCATTCTTCCAGAAAACACAGATGTTAATAAGATGGAGGTTGATTTTACAAGTGACTATTTAGAAGTGATTTTACCGTTGGACGGCCAAAATTACCTGATAAAAGTGATTAATCAGGATTGTCAGGCATTTTGCAGCAAAGAAAAGAGGGTACGGCAGTTACACTCTGGAGATGAAAAAATAGTCAGAAATCTCTTCAAAGATAAAGAATCGGATATCCTGGATCAGATAAAAGCGTGCAGTTTCTAGAATACAAACTTAGCTTTAATCTTTTGTGACTAACCATTCTACAGCTGGCTCCGGTTCAGTAAATAATTTCACTGGCAAATTAAACTTATTGGTTGCCTGCAGGATCACATTCAAATAATATTTCTTGAATACGTTTCCAACAAAAATTACGGATGCAGCTTTCAATCCCAATTCGATTGATTTAGGTATTGCAGTATGCTCAAACCATTTACGATCATCAGGGCTGATGACACCCTGCTCTCTGACATCTGAAAGGAATCGTATTAGGTTATACTTTTTTTGTTGCTCAATTAAAAATAAAAAAGCCTCGCGATATTCTTCACTAGTGCATTTTCCTCGCCATTTGATCTTTCCTAATCTTTTTTCAAGGTTACAGGAGGTGACAGCATAATGAGTTTCTTTTATAATCTATATCCAGTAAATAATTAGTTGAATTCAAAAAAAAAGCATGGTTCAAACATTTATAATGCGCTTTAGCTCAATAAATTAAATCAATCTCAAGCATTTAAAAATACTAAAAATTACTTTAACTGTTGCTTTTATACTGTGAAGCAATATTGAAATGATTAACTCAAGATTCAATTCAAAATATGTATGCCAAAAAATTCACGAATATTATAATCAAAACTTATAAGTCAACCCAAGGCGTACTACCTGTGTTTCGTAATAGTTTTCATAAAGTGCTGTAAATCCATCACCAATAATTTCCTGTTTCAGGCCGAATTGATTTAATAAATCCGTACATGCAAAGGTTAGCTCTCCCTTTTCTTTCCATATTCCTTTTTTGATGCCAATGTCAATGGATGATCTCGCATATTGAGTTCCCTGCGGAATATTTTTGGGTGCATAATATATGAACG
>JAHEMV010000289.1 GCA_024643455.1 Cytophagales bacterium | reverse complement strand
CCAGGGGAAGATCCAAGCGATACGGAAGCAAAAAAACAAGGGGGTTTTGAACTGATCCTGGCGGATGGATCTACCTATTCCGAAAAAGGAAACTACGATTTTATTGATAGAAACATCGATACATCAACTGGATCTATTTTAGTACAGACAATCTTTCCCAATCCTGAAGGCATTTTGAGGCCTGGTATGTTTGCGAAAGTAAAGGTAGAAATGGAAACTATGGAAAATGCAATACTTGTTCCCCAACGATGCGTCGTGGAATTACAAGGGCAATATTCAGTTTTTGTTGTAGAAGAGGGAAATGTTGTGAAAGCCAGACAAGTCGAAGCATCACAAAAAATTGGTGATCTATGGTTAATTTCTAAGGGCCTGACTACAGAAGACATTGTGGTCATTGATGGATTGCAAAAGGTAGCATCAGGAATGGAGATAAATCCTGAAGTAATTGAATTTAATGGTCAAACAAAAGAATAGATCCAACGACATGGCTGAAAATAAAGGTAATTTTTTCGTTCACAGACCAATTGTTGCAATGGTAATTGCCATTGTCATCGTCATTGTCGGTTCGGTCTCAATGATTGGTTTGCCAATCGAACAGTATCCAAATCTTACGCCTCCCATAGTGCAGGTGAGGGCAAACTATACTGGAGCCAATGCTATAAGTGTAGAAGAATCGGTGGCCACTCCTTTGGAACAGGAAATCAACGGGGTAGATAACATGATCTATATGAAATCCACCAATTCCAATGATGGTACAATGGCAATCGATATTTCATTTGAGGTAGGGACAGATCCGGATATGAATACCGTATTAGCTCAGAATAGAGTATCTGCTGCAACAGCAAAATTACCTCAGGAAGTGACCAAATATGGTGTGACTACAAAAAAATCATTACCCAATATCATGTTGGCACTTGCGCTTACATCAGACGGAAGGTACGACCAGGATTTTTTGGGAAATTATGCTCTGATAAATATTAAAGATCGTCTCGCAAGGATTAAAGGAATCGGGCGAGTAGATGTATTAGGTTCTTCAGACTATTCTATGAGAATCTGGGTAAAACCGGACAGACTTTCAAAAATGGGTATTACAGTTCCGGAAATTATCAAAGCAATTAATGAACAAAATGTTGTTGTTCCGGGCGGAAAATTTGGCGCCGAACCTGCCCCTCCTGGCACCGAATTTACATATTCCGTACGTTTACCAGAGCGTTTTAACTCCCCCGAAGCTTTTCAGGAAATTGTAGTTCGAACAAATTCGGATGGATCACAAGTTAAAATCGGGGATATAGCTACAGTCAATCTGGGGGTTGAAATGTATAACATGATTCCAAGGATCAACAAACAAACATGCGCTCTCATTACTATATATCAGGCTCCGGGATCCAATGCAGTCGAACTTGCTAAAAATGTAATTTCAGAAATGGATGAAATGGCCAAAAATTTCCCAGAGAGCGTTAAATATGATGTTGGATTGGACTCTACCCTTCCGATAACGGCAGGCATTCGGGATATTGTTATCACGTTAATAGAAGCGCTTATTTTAGTTGTTCTGGTGGTTTTCATTTTTATCCAGGACTGGCGAGCTACATTAATTCCAACAATAGCCATTCCTGTTTCCTTGATTGGCGCATTTATGTTTTTTCCAATTCTTGGTTTTACGATTAATGTGCTTTCATTGCTGGGACTTGTATTGGCAATTGGAATTGTGGTAGATGATGCGATAGTGGTTGTTGAGGCTGTTCAGGTTAATATTGAGAACGGAATGAATGCTAAAGAGGCGACGTTGGATGCCATGAGCAAAGTTACCGCTCCTGTCATCGCTACAACGCTGGTGCTTATCGCCGTTTTTATACCCGTAGCTGCAATGGCAGGTATTACCGGTATTTTGTATCAGCAATTTGCTATTACCATTGTAGTTTCAGTATGTGTGTCTTCTGTTAATGCCCTTACACTAAGCCCTGCTTTATGTTCTATTTTACTAAAAGAACCAAAACCATATAAAGGACCATTAGGATGGTTTTTTGGAAAATTCAATAAAGGCATGAACCGATCCACGGATCAATACATGAGTTGGACTAATATATTGACCAGAAAATTCAAAAGAGGGGTCGTTTATATTATCATCTTTACCCTTTTTGCCGGAGTCTTTGGAAAACTGGTCCCTGGTGGATTTATCCCTGAGGAAGATATGGGATATTTCTATGTAAATATGCAATTGCCAAATGCCGCCTCTATTCAAAGAACAGATGTGATTGCAAAGCAAATAGAGGAGATTTTAATGGATTATCCGGAGGTACAATTTGTGACGAATGCAACCGGATTTAGTTTGCTTTCAGGCTCTTACATTCCCAATAACGGATTTATGTTCGTCACACTTATTGACTGGTCTGAAAGAGACTTTACAGCCAAGGAGATGATCAACAAAATAAATATGCAGCTTGCCCAAAAAATTAAAGGAGCCCAGGCATTTGCATTTGGCCCTCCTGCCCTTCCGGGTTTGGGAAATGGTTCTGGTTTTAGCTTTATGCTACAGGACCGCGCTGGAAATACTCCAGAATATCTTGCTCAAAATGCCATGCTTTTTATGCAAGCTGCAAGTCAACGAGAAGAGATTGGTTCGACTTTTACACCTTTTCAGGCTGCCGTTCCACAGCGCTTTATGGATATTGATAAAGAAAAAGCCTTGAAACTTGGTGTTTCACTTAATGATCTCTATACCACCGTTGGTGCCTTTATGGGTGGATCTTATGTCAACAATTTTACGCGATTTGGCAGGTTATACAAAACTTATATTCAAGCTGAACCAGAATACCGGGTTGATGAAAGCCAGATAAACAACTTCTTTATTAAAAATAAAGATGGGAATATGGTTCCTTTGGCAACCATTGCTACAGTAAAACCTATTTCGGGTCCGGATTTTACCAATCGTTTTAATCTTTTCAGATCAGTAGAAATCACTGGAGGTCCTGCTCCAGGATACACTTCCACCCAGGCTATGGCAGCTCTGGAGGAGGTTGCTGCTGAGGTGCTGCCACCGGATATGGGGTATAGCTGGAATGCGATGTCGTTTCAGGAGAAGAAGGCATCAGGTTCGCTGGGAATCATTATGACATTTTCATTGTTGTTTGTGTTTTTAATCCTTGCTGCTCAATATGAAAGCTGGTCTTTACCTTTTGCTATTTTGCTGGGTACTCCTTTTGCTATTTTTGGGGCTTTGTTTTTTTTATGGATTGCAAGACTTACCAGTGTCACCTTTGAAAACAATATTTTTGCTCAGGTTTCTTTTGTAATGCTCGTCGGTATGGCCGCAAAAAATGCCATATTGATTGTAGAATTTGCCAATGATGAGTTCAAGAACGGACTGAGTTTATTTGATGCGGCTATTAAAGCTGCTAAATCAAGGTTTCGACCAATACTCATGACTGCATTCTCTTTTATACTTGGCGTTTTGCCCTTGGTACTGGCAAGTGGATCTGGAGCAGAATCACGTAAAGTAATGGGAATGGCATTACTTGGCGGAATGTCTATTGCCACTATTTTAGGAGTATTCTTTTATCCGATGTTGTTCCTACTAGTTGGAAAAATTGCAGGGTATGAGAAAAAAAGAGATCGTGAACTGGCTCCAGCAAAAGAAACTACTAACTAATTTGAAAAGAGATTCAGAATGAAAACGAAACTTTCATTTATATTCATAGGAATGCTTGCTGTCTTCTTAATTGAAGGGTGTAAAGTCGGACCAAATTTTAAATCAGATCGATCACAAATCGATTCGGCACAGGTTTATCGTTATGACAGTCTACAATTGGCCATGACAGATTCAGTTTTGAATTTGAAGTGGTGGGATCTGTTTGATGATCCGATATTGGATACACTTATTGCCATAGGTTTGCGAGAAAATAAAGATATCCTTATCGCATCGAGCAGGATCGAGCAATCCAGGGCACTCCTTGGAATTACCAGGGCAGATTTTTTCCCTTCCTTTGGATATTCCGCTGGCGCAATTAGAGGCAATGTCGTACAGGGCTCTCCAATTGGAAGCACATCCAATATTTTTACTGGATTTGGAACGCTCAATTGGGAATTGGATTTCTGGGGTAAATTCCGAAGAGCCAATGAAGCGGCTAAAGCTGAACTTGCTGCAACAGAATTTGGGCAACGTACGATACAGATCGGATTGATTTCCCAAATCACAGGCACATATTATCAATTGCTGGATTACCAGTGGCGTGAGTACATTTCGCGCAAAACATTACAATTGAGAGAAGAGTCACTAAGGATAATCCAGGAACGATACAATAAAGGAATCATTGCAGAAATTGATTTGAACCAGGCTCAAATTCAACGAGCCATCGCCGCATCGGCGGTCCCACTTTATCAAAGACTAGCTGCTCAAACGGAAAATGCATTAGCGGTGCTTTTAGGTAGAAATCCTAAATCAATTACTGTGGGTTCCGCATTAGAAAACCAGGGGTTGCCTCCAGACATTCCTGTTGGTCTCCCATCTATGTTGATGGAAAGAAGGCCGGATATAATTCGTTCTGAATACTTAGCGCATGCACAAACTGCACGTGTCGGTATTGCAGTTGCTCAACGGTTTCCTTCCATTAGCCTTACTGGTTTATTGGGTGTAGCCAGTAACGATATTTCTACCCTGACTTCAAATGGCCTCGCTTGGAATGCCGGAGCAAGCCTTGCGGGTCCATTATTTGAGTTCGGGAAAAACAAACGTCGCGTTGAGGTGGAACGATACAAGGCCGAACAAGCTATGTATGACTACGAACGAACAGTTATTACAGCATTTCAGGAAGTTGAAGATGCTCTGGTTGAAATCAGTACTTTAAAGGATGAACTGCAGGCTCGAAGAGACCATGTCGCTGCAGCTCAAAATGCTCAAAATCTTTCCAGAGAGCGCTATGATAAGGGAGTCACTAGTTTCCTGGAATTGATCGAAAGTCAACGTCAAGCATTTGAAGCGGAGTTAAATCTTTCTGAAACCACGCAGAAATTATTTAATGGATATGTGAAGCTTTATAAAGCGCTGGGAGGCGGATGGTTATCAGAAGACGAAATGAACTCCGCGCAAGGCCAATAAATGTTAAACCTTCGTATTAATCTAGGTTTAAAGTTCACTGCATAATTTGTCTCAACATAAATCAAACTGTGAACTTTTTATTTAGTAACTACTTCAAATTATTATAAATACAATTGTATTTCATTAAACCTTTAAAAACACTTTCTTTTCATATAGGAAATATAGAAATGCCCATTTGACGGCCAGGTAACAAAAAACCAGGATCAAAGGGCCATAAATATCTCCAGCCAATTGTCCTAACCAGTGGAATAAGGAATCAGTAGTATAAGACCATTTTATAAATCTGCCTGACATATAGATTAATATGGAATTCATACCAATTACTTTAAAGAAAAATGCCCATTTCTTGTAACCTTGAATATCTATAACATAGTAAAATAAAGCCATAAGAAGCATACTTATTCCACCACACTGCAGCACAAATGAACTGGTCCATAAATTCTTATTGATTGGGAAAACCAGATTCCATATTTGGGCAACAAAAATTAAGATAACGCCAATGATGACGATTTTACCAGCTGTTTTTTTCTTATCATCTTCAACTGTGGTTTTCAACAAGTTACCAGTATAAATACCCAAAAGCGCCGTTGAGATCGCAGGAACCGTAGACACAAGTCCTTCGGGATCATGGATTCCCAGGTATAATCTCCCTGGCAAAATCAAAGTATCAAGATAAGAGACAATATTACCATTCATCGTCAAATCACCCATTGGGAAGCCAGGTGCAGATCCTAAAAGCAACAATAACCAATAGCCAATGAGTAACGCACTAAACCAGATTATTTGCCCACGTTGTTTAGTAAACAAGAAGATTATATTGGCAAACATATATGCAAGACCAATTCGCCCCAGAACACTACCAAATCGTATATCTGCAATGGGTTGTATTTCCAAACCATTGTTATAGACAATTCCCAGAAGTACCAATATCAACCCGCGCTTTATGACTCTAAATAAAAGATCCTTTTTGTCATGTCCTTTCTCCATTTGCTTTCCAAGCGAATAGGGCGTAGCAACACCAGCAAGAAATAAAAACAATGGGAAAATCATATCATAAGCTGAAAATCCATGCCAGGCAGGATGATTAAACTGTTGCGATAATGCATTCCAAAAAGCTCCACCACTTATTTCAGCTTGTTTATGAAATATTTCTTCTGCACCCATGATCCAGAACATATCAAAACCTCGCAGGGCATCTAGCGAATAAAGACGCTGCGAACGAATAGTTTGCTCCATAAATTAAAATGATTAATTGTCTTTAGATAGTTGCTGACCGGGCTTTCCAGGAAAGGCATATCAGGGCGCTAATTTGTCAATTTAAGTGTTCAATATCAACTTAATATCCTGATAACTAAACTATTTTTTTGCTTTAGGATTTGCATTTTTCGATGAACGGGTTTTGCTGGCAAAAAAAGCCAGGAGTGAATACACCAATCCAATGATGAAAAGGTAAAATATGAAATTTCTAAGCGTATCACTAACCGAATGGGATTGACCATCGATTTTAAAAAATATATATACAGAGTAGACAACAGCAATATAAAAGACGATCCATCCATAAATGGTTATCGGAATAAAAATAATTCCATTTCGTTTGAACCAGGGAAATTTCATGTACCTGAAGTTAATTCAATGTACATATTCTAAAGCTAACTTCGATAGCCCTTTATTATGTTTTTTTTGAAAAAAGACGCTCACTTTATTTCATCCAGAAAGGGAAAAGCTCTCCAGTGACGCTTTCAATAATATTGACCATCAACATAAAGCCAGTATTGCAATACAAGTATTGGC
>JAHEMV010000288.1 GCA_024643455.1 Cytophagales bacterium | reverse complement strand
CTGACCTTGTTGTTGAAGATAAAATAAAGGTCAATATCCGACAATCTACTACCTATCCTGAATCTGGAAATATCAACATTCAAATAAATCCTGAAAAACCTATGGATTTTACATTGAATCTGCGAATTCCCGAATGGAGTACTGAGAACTCCATAAAGGTTAATGGCCGCTCTGTTTTAGGGATTAATTCAGGAAAGTATCTGAGCATTTCAAGGACATGGAAGAAAGATGATAAAATTACTATTGACCTTGACATGAGGGGAAAATTACATCTAAATCACGATCATCAGGCCATTACCCGAGGGCCTATAGTTCTTGCCAGGGATTCCAGGTTTAAAGATGGGTTTATTGACGAAACATCAGTAGTTCAGGAGGAAAATGGATTTGTAAACCTAACTCCTGCTATGAATAAACCAGAAAATATCTGGCTTGCATTTACTGTGCCGTGCAAGATGGGCACAGACCTGGAAGGCCAGGGGGCCATGTCTCAACCCATACTTTTATGTGACTTCGCATCTGCTGGAAATACCTGGATTCCTGCTATCCGGTACCGTGTATGGATAAGAAAAACGCTCAATGTGATGCAGATGGATTATGAGCGGTATTGAATGAAACTAACTTGCTTAATATTCGCATTAGTTAGAAAGTAATATCAATCTGTTGTGAATTGGCTGAAAAAAAACCACACCTCATTGCTGGCATCGAAATCCATATTACCGCTCGATCCTGGCCAATCATGATCTCCATTTACAACGGTATATAGCCATACTTGATTGTCGTTTAAACCATTGGTATGTTTTTCAGAAACCACAAAACTACCATCAAGCTTATTTACATCTACAAGCGTGTCTATGGTCACTTGTTTACTACCACTCTTGGTTACAAAAAAATCAAAAGTAGAGCGTATAGGAAGATAAGCCCCCCAACCCTGCATCCCTTCCAAATCGCCCTCCCAGGAAGTAGTTTTATCATTCGTCCCATTGATCATAAATATCGAAACAGGCCTATTAAACTTTATTGAATCGAAGGTAGACTTCATAAAACAACCACATACAGGCGCTACTGCTTTGAATACTTCTGGCGCTTTACAACCTAAAACTATGCACATTTCGGCGCCATTAGACATGCCAGTAGCAAATGTATTTTCACTACTAAGCCTGTAAGTATTCTGAAGATATGAAGCCAGGTTAGTAATAAACTTAACATCATCTACATTCTGATTTTTTGTAAAGGAATAGCCGACTTCCCAAAATGTCCTGCCCTCTGGATCTTTTAATCCCTGTGGATAACAGACAGCGAATTTGTTCTTGTCTGCTACTGCATTCATTCTTGACCAGTTCATCATACTTGAGGCATTGTCGGTAAATCCGTGGAATACAAATACCAAAGGCGAATTAAAAGGCAGATTTTTCGGAAGATAAAGGATATACTCACGATTGATACCATCGACCTGAATTGTCGACGCAATTTCGCCTTGCATTTTACCCTGCTGACAGGAAGAGAATAGAATAATAAAAAAGAGGATTACATATTTCAATTTCATTGGATTGCTTTGTTTTTGCCTATGAATTGAAATTATCATTAAAAAGAGTTTTTTACAAAACCTTGAATCTTAAATAATTCAACAAAAAAACGTAGCATAGTTTTTACTAATTGCCTTTACCTGCTTCTACCAAACGAATACTTTTTCTTTCATTTATAATAAATCGGGTCTTCCGAATAGCTGGAAGGACTAGTGGAATTATTCCTTTCCATTTTCCAACAACGAATAACTCTTCAATATTTTTCGTCCATTCGACACATCCAATCTATTTTCTTCCAGAGTAATTTTTATCCCTCGTTTACTTGAATTATAAACAAAAATTGTTTTCTGACTTCGTTGTATTGTAAACAACGGATTAATTGCCATTCTTTTCCTTTTGTACTTGTAGACCTCTATTTTATCCCTACCAGGAGTCATCCTGATCTGAAGGGATCGGTTCAGGACTAGCTCCTGATCCGTTCGTGAAAAGCTTGATCTCTTCTCTTTTCTATAAAGTGCAAATCTGTCTTTTTCTATTTGATAAATGCCGTCCCATATCTTCCTTTTTCCTCTGTAAACCAAGGAAGAATCGGAATTTACAATAATAAAATCCCTGCTTTTTTTTACATTATAAATTGCACTATCGCCTTCGATTGACCGATGATAAATCCACCGAATTTTCTTTTTTGGGGGATGGGAATAGGAGAGTGAATCGTTTTTAAATTGAATAAGTCTATTGCCTGTTCTTTTACCTGTTGATGCTAAATTAAATGATGTGTCCTGGTTAAAATTTAATAAATAATCAACCCTGAAACTTAAGTTCCCACCCAAATCATAAAATAATCCATTGCCAAGATCAAATCCCAACGGATGATAAGGCGCTAATTCAGTCATGATTAAGGAGTCAGCATAATAAACGTTTTTATTATTTCTAATTATATCAATTCGTAAACCGTTTGGCTCCACATCTGGTTTGAGTTGTAATGTTTCAAAATCCAGATCTTCCTTGTTGACAATTTCCTGATAGTTTATTGTGGCACAACTAAAGAGCATAATTGATAGAAAGGCAGTTGGAATTATTGATTTCATCATTTTGGTATTTAATGGAAAATCGAACTTCTGATATCATATAAACTATCAAAAATACAGCCAAAAAAAGTGAATAATAATGTATATTAATTTTTCTGAAAACAGATGAAACGTACGTATTTCAGATATGTAAAATGCAGAATTTAAAGTAATTAAAGAATAGTTATACTTTCTTCAAAACAGATAAAGCCGTAAATATCAGGTCCAACACTGCTCCCGGAAAAATGGATACTGATCTGGACGGTGAAAGGTCTTTGAACCGGCAAACCACATTTTGTTATTTTTCCTCAGTTGACAACCCATTGTATTCTGCAACATGCTATCACCTTTTGTTGCCAGAAAACCTTAAGGTAATGGATATGGATTACAAGCGATAATAAATGTGCTTTATGACGCTAAGCCAAACTAGGGAATAGAAATGCTATAATAAAATAATTTTTTAAGTTCAAGCTTAATTTCCTATCGATATTAACGGGCTTACCACCGATTGATCCCCTTCATTCAAACTCATTAAAATCTGTAAAAATGTGAAGGTAGATTTAGATGTAATATCCCTGTCGTCAATATAAAACCAATAATCACGCGTATTTATAGCTACGATAGCATGGTCTGGTTTGGTTTCGGAGCTTTTTATTTGAAAACCAGAACCGACTTTTGGTATGAATGTCGATTCGGTAAGTCCTTGATCTAAATGCTCTTTCGGAACATCAATATGGTAGGACAAATCTTTTAATATCTCTAAAACCGAACGTGTCTGAACTATTATTTCTTCATCAGATTCCTGTATCAAACCATAAGTTATTGGAAAACTATTTAATTCCTGACGCAGTTGTAATAATCGCTTTATTGTTGCGATGTTATCTCTTATACCGGCATCCACCGGATTCTCCGGAAAATATAAATCGATAAAGTGTATATTCTCACGTATTTCAACTTTCAGTCCTAAGGAGTTTGCATGCTGAATCCTTTGAATTGCTGCCAATAAGGTATCATATTCCAGAGAAGACTCATGTCGCCATCTAGGCGAAGCAGCACTATTTGCATGTCCGTTGATGGCATTAGTTGTGCCTCGTAAGGCCTGGTTGACTGACCAGCCCGATTGTACCAAAAAGAAAACTGCTGCAGGGGGCAAGGGTGTTAACAGACTTTTTGAATAGGCCGCCCCCGCCATTGGCGTATAGGTAATAGTTGGCCGATCTGACCAGGTTCCACTTATATTTCCGTTTTGTGTGCTACTACCTGGCAACAAGTTCGCCCCAATGCCTGCATTCCCCTGACGTGAATATTGGTTAATCATCGAATTGACATTCATAAAAAGTGGTGCTTCCCCATATCGCAAACGCACAATATTGAGCAGCATTTGTTCTTGCTGATGCTGGGCTATTCTATCATTGTAGTTAAAACCATCCTGAGGAATTGTACGGGGGCCCATCGATTTACATGATGCCATGGCAAAGAGTAAAAGAATAAAAAATTCTGAACGGATCAGATATCTTAAAATTTGCATATTAGTCTTGGTTTAGTATTGTGCGAGCAATTTAATTCTTTTTAAATATCTGAATGCCATTAATCTGTGACAATTATATCCAAAAAAATAAGTCGCTGGCGATAAGACAAGTCGCATTGAGCGGTTAGGGGTGGATATCAGCATCTGAATCATCGGGATCATTACCAGATGATACATACCCCGAAGGCACAATACAGGCATAGCCTGGCTTTGCAAGATCGCCATATCCATCGCCATCTTCATCCTTAAAAAATATGGACACTTTACACTCACCGGCCTTCAAGGTTTGATCCACTGCCCGAAGCAGGGAAAGTTCATTATGAGCATCCTGGGACAATTCCCAAAACATCACTCCATTAAATTTCTCCTTGGCCAGTTCAGTTTTATGTACGATTTCAGGAATGCCATTATAATACAATTCACCAACCTGGTCTTTATAAGCATTGGAGATATCTGATTCAATTATTTTTGAATAGCTTTCGCTACCCACTGGTTCAAAATTGTGTCCATAAAATGGCATCCCTAAAACCAATCGTTCACTGGCTATTTTTCTTTCCAATGTCCAATATTTATAAGCCTCCTCGGCATAGGAATAGGGTGAATGCTGACCCGGCTTGCCGGGAGTCCATGGCCCTGTTTTGTCATATACCATAATGCTGATAAAATCATATGCTTCCAGACTTTTTTGTGTTACAGCAGGATGTAACCCGGAAACGTTTAATGCACATGACATCACTTTCCCTTTTGCATGCAAGGCTTCTCTCAATCCCAAAACAAATGGAGTATACAGCGTATCAATTGCAGGCAAAAGATTCCACTCAATGTCCACATCTACGCCATCCAGTTCATTTTTATCAACATACTTCATGATGTTAGCTATAAAAGAAGATAAATGATCCGGACTAAGCACGCTCCTCCATACGTCTTTGTCAGGAGCTCCTCCGCCAGCAAGGGAAACCAATACTTTTACTCCAACTTCATGACTTTTTTTAACAACAAGCTTAACATCCGTATTCCTGCTGAATATAAGATTTCCATTTTCATCCGGATTGGCAAACGCTAAACATAGGTGTGTGATTTTATCTAATTCTATTGAATCAATGGCATCAAAATTACCGGCACTCAAATAGCCAACAACCTTAAAACTTGGATCATCAATATATTTATCAGAACCTTGAATACTCTTGCTTGATTTACATGATCCTAAAAGCAACACACTAACAAACAAAAATGAAATTAGCCGAATAATATTCATATCTATGAAATTTTTGTCTCCATAAAGTAAGATAAAAGAACAGGAACCAATCAAACCTGGTTCAACTTCAAATCTTCTTCCAAAGCATCTTTTCTTACTAATCTAATCTTAATTAGCCACAATTTGACCTTTCAATCTGGATTCAGCTGAAGATGGTCCAATAAAAAAATTAACCCTTCCTTTTTCAAGAAAAAATGCGTGTTTGTCCACATCCCAATATTTCAAATCATCAGCTTTGACTGGAATGGAAACTTCCACCGTCTGGCCCTTTGGAACAAAAACGCGCTTAAATCCTTTCAGGCTAATCCTCGGACGCTTAACTTGTGATTCAGGAAAACTTGCATACAACTGAACTACTTCATCACTATCAAAACTTCCGGTATTCCTTAGTTTTAGGCTCACGGATATTTCTTCCCCATCTTCTATTGACGATTTACTGGTTTTCAACTCTTCGTACTCAAAATTGGTATAGGTAAGACCGTATCCAAATGGGAATAATGGTTCGTGCTCATCGTACATATAGGTGCGGCCATGTCGAATGTTATAATCGAGGATTGGCAATAGATGATCGATGGATACAGACCATGTTTGTACCAACCTGCCGGCCGGGCTTACTTTGCCAAATAATACGTCTGCAAGTCCATTCCCCAATTCCTGGCTGGATTGTGTGATATGTAAAATCGCTGGAACGTTTTCTTTTGACCAGTTGATCGCATATGGAAAACTTGAAATTAAAACCATCACTGTATTCGGATTGGCAGCCCTTACCAACTTAACCAAATCTTCCTGTTCAAGTGAAATTGCCTGTCGATCTACTTCCTCACGTCCATCGCTGGCTACATAATTTTGCCCCCAACCCAGGCCGTAAGACAATGGATGATTACCAACACAAACAATAGCAACATCTGCTTTTTTAGCCGCGACAACTGCCGAGTCTGCCTTATTGCTTTCAGAAAAGAAAATTTCTACGTCATTGCCAACAGCATTTTTTATTCCTTGTAATGCAGTAATAGCATAAGGGGGAGTTCCAGCATACCAATCGGATATTACCATATTGGCTCTTGGACCAATCACCGCAATTGACTTGATTTTCTCTTTTTTAATTGGCAGTAATTGATTTTCATTTTTTAATAATACAATTGATTCAACTGTAGCCTTTCTGACAAGCGCTTTACTTTCGTCTTTCAACCATAAATCAACAGTATCAGTTATTCCAATATTTATATATGGGTTTTCAGATGAATTATCAAAAAATCCCAGTTTAAGCATTACTCTCAATGAGCCTCTGATTGCTCCATCCAATTCTTCTTCACTGACCAATCCTTTATCAATGGCATTTTTTAGTGGCTCCTTATAGTTGTCCAAAAACATGGTGATCCCGGATTTGACACAACCTGCAGCAGCAGTTTCCAAATCCGGATAATATTTATGATCGGATACCAATCTGCGGTAGGCACCTCCATCCGTTGCGATGATTCCATTTTGCCCCCACTCTTCTACTGTTATATCTTTGAGCATTGGATGTATC
>JAHEMV010000009.1 GCA_024643455.1 Cytophagales bacterium | reverse complement strand
GGCCAAACGACTCGACTTCGACTGCTATTCAATTTATTGGTGCCTCCATGCCAAATGGAGAAAACTTAATCCCATTAACTTTAGAAAACATTTTTGGTTGCAGCGTAAATTATGACTACAGTTTGTATGTTTATTGGACTACCGAGACAATCGATCAGTCTAATCTGGATGAGGTTATTTTATTCCCTAATCCAGCGAATAATGAAATCACCCTCAATATAAACTCAGCTTTGTCTTTGGAGGATCAATGGAATATTTTCATTCATGATGTGAACGGAAAAATGATACCTGATTTGAAGATAAATGCTATTAATGAAAATAATTTTTTATTGGATGTCAGTGATTTACCATCTGGCGTTTACCTGATATCTATGTCAAACATGAATTTTATCTATACTTCAAAATTTGTAGTCAATCGCTAAAAAAAGCAATCGATCCTAATTTGGGTTAAGGTTCCAACTCTTCATTAAGGGTCCATCTTTTCCATATACCGGATCAGTAACAGGTAAAGGAATTTTGGCAATATTTTTATCTGCGTTTGGCCGTTCCCCTGGTTTTCCAAAATTCATATCCCATTCTTGTCCGGGAGGATAGGCCCCAACACACCTAAAATCATCACTTGCACCAAGATTTTTGTGGGCAACACCTCCTGGAATAATTATCACATCACCAGTTTGAGCAACTATAATCATCCCATCCGGGCCTCCTAATTGCACCGTCACCTTGCCACTGTAAATCCCCAATACCTCATGAGCAGTACTGTGATAATGATGGTAAGGATATATACCATTTCTCCATAATCCTCCCCATCCGTTTTCACTGAATACTTTTTCGACTGCTAAAGCAGGATTATCAAATGAAACAGCAATAACACTTTTATAGATAAAAATTGGCAATTTTCCATTATTGGGGAATGTGCCGTCATCCAACAAAAGTTCTGTAATAATTTCAGGGGTCTGGTTTATCATGAAGTGAATTTACGAAAAAATGATAATTGTGCTTTGCGTTTTCCCAAAGGTTTATCTGGTAAAACAAACAAGTCTGAACTGCTTTGTAAAATACAAAAGCATAGAAAATTCTACGCTTTTGCATTTGTTATAAAAAAAGATTTGTGACTTTTTATAAACCCTGATAGTAGGAATACATTTTTGCTCCCAATCCGCCTAATGCTTTTTTAAGTTCTTCAGATAAATTGCCATAGGCCTCTATAGAGAAATCTGCCACCGCCATTCCCTGACCGAGCAAATCACCAAGAATGGCTACATGATTTAATACAGCGGCCGAATCTACATAGGTTTCCCGTACGACACATTCCGAAAGGTCATCATTGAAAAACCAATCATATTGAAGTGCTCCTTTATCTTTTGCCTTGACAGTAGTCATGCATTCTCCTGCTATTTTTTTGAATGTCTCAAGTTTGCCGGAATGAATTTTGAATCGTGCGGATAATTGAATTTTGTCCATAGTAATTATTAGGTTAGTAGTTAATTTAAGCGTAGTGAAATTGAACTAAATTTGCTTCCACTAAATTTTTGAATTCTGAATATAATTGATTTTTTCTATAATCACTTAAAATTATATCCCAAGAAGTTCACGAAAATTATCCCCAAGTTCTTCGCAAAAAATTGATCCAATTTCCTGAAAGCATTTTTGCTATGTCCGATTCACTATATCCTCGAGTTCTAAATATTTGAGGAATCTTTTGGAGATCTGCAATGGTATCCAGATCATATGGACTTTGCTCCTTTCCGAAAGCACCGTCAAGATCTGTCCCCAAACCAACATGATTTGCATTTCCGGCAATCTGGCAAATATGATCGATATGATTCACCACCGTTTCTAATTTTACATTGGCAGATTCAGGGGTAGTTTTACCACGGATCCATCCCGGATAAAGCATCCATGCGTCAAATGCTGCACCGATCACACCTCCGCGTTCGATAATGACTTTGATTTGCTCATCAGAAAATTGTCTATTGTGATTAACAAGCGAACGACAATTGTTATGGCTGGCCCAGAGCGGTCCTTTATAAACGTCAATGGCTTCCCAAAAGCTAACATCACAAAGATGTGTGACATCCAAAATGATGTTAAGTTTCTCCATTTCTTTTAAAAGTATTCTCCCTTTTTCACCAAGTCCTCCTATAGAATCAGTCCCAAAGGCATAAACTCCAGGGCCATAATGTGCCGGCCCAATTGCCCGCAATCCATTTTCATGGGATTTATGTAAAAAATCCATGTTCACAATAGAATCAGCTCCTTCCAGACTAAGCACAAAACCAATGGGACAAGAATTGCCTTCATCCGAAGTCCACTGATCCAGGTGCAAATTAAGAGACGTCACATCAACAATTTGTCTTAAAAAACCATGATTTTCCATGGCTTTATACCATGCATATTGACCCTGAGTCTGTGCCCAGGCCTGCTCTTGTGAGTTCCACCCAGGCAAAGGACTGCCTGGTTTTACATACCTGGCAATTTGGGTTGCCACGACAAGGCCAATATTCCCTTCACGTAATTCAGGAAAGGCAACTGTTCCTTTTCCCCGATCCGGAAGATCCGTTTTCCCAATTTCCATTTTCCTGATGTCTGAAACTGACATTCGTAAATCCCGGTTCCATTCCATGGCATTCATGCTCAAATCGAGGTGAGCATCTACAATAAAAGGTTTTTTTGTTTTCAAAATCGACAATTAATAAAGTTCGAACATCGCTTCTATTTCCACAGAAATATTTTCAGGTAGTGATCCCATACCAACAGCACTGCGCACTCCTACGCCAAGGTCACTACCGAAAATCTCAACAAAAAGCTCGCTACATCCATTGATCACATATGGGTGTTCACCAAAATCCTCAGTACAATTAACCATTCCCAAAACCTTTATTACCCGCTTTATTTTGTTTAGACTTCCAAGATTGGCTTGAAGTGTCGATAAAATAGTAAGTCCTGTCTGACGGGCAGCAAGTTTCCCCTGTTCTTTGTCCACTTCACTTCCAACCCTGCCTTTTAATAATTTATTATCCATTGTTACCGGCCCATGGCCCGAAACATACACATAGTTTCGATCAACCAGACATGGTTTATATACTCCTTTTGGAGTTGGGGCTGGAGGCAGATCAAGACCCAATTGTTTTAGTTTAGCTTCCGGACTTAAATGTTCCATAGTTTTGTGATTATAATATTTCAGATAAACAAATTTAAAAAAAGACACGCTACCAAACCGCAAATGGCAATTATAGTTTCCATTAGACTCCATGTGAGCAGCGTTTGTTTTATAGTTAAATTAAAATACTCTTTGAAAAGCCAAAAACCACCGTCATTGACATGCGAGAAGATAAGACTCCCAGAACCAGTAGCCAAGACAAGTAGCACTGGATTCATTGAAATTGATGCATAAACTGGAGCCAGTAGTCCGGCGGTAGTCAATGCTGCTACCGTAGCAGAACCAATAGCGACACGTATAATAGCAGCCATTCCCCAGCACAAAATGATCGGTGAAATATCAATGTCGCTTAAAATTTTTACCAGAAAATCTGTCAGTCCTATTTCTGTAAAAACCTGATTTAGTGCGCCTGCACCTCCAATGATTAATAATATCATCGCAATTCCGCTAATCGACTCTTCCAGCGTTTTCATTACCTCTCCTAGACTTTTTCCGAGTTTAATTCCCAAAAAATAAGCGATTACAACAACTGAAATCAGCATTGCAACCAATGGTTGCGATAAAAATGAAATAATGCTGAAAACCCAAGAATCATTATTAATCCATCTTTTAAAAATTGTTGCGGACATAAGCAGCAAAATGGGTAATAATGCACAAATAATGCTGATACCAAGCGATGGAAGGATTTCACTTTGAGCTTCCGACTTAAATATTTGTAATGGTTCTGCCTCAATTTTTTTGAGCGTTGAACCAAACACAGGCCCTGCAAATATCATCGTTGGTATAGCGATGATTATTCCCCAAAAAATTGTCTCTCCCATATCTGCCTTAAAAAGTTGCACCAGGGCTACCGGCGCAGGATGTGGTGGTAATAATCCATGCGCAACAGATAAAGAAGCTACCAGGGGTATTCCCAAATAGATGATGGATACCCCAGCTTTTTTGGCAATAGAAAATACAATGGGAACTAAAATCACAAATCCAACTGCAAAAAACATCGGTAAGCCAACAATAAATCCCACGCACATCATGGCCCATTTCAGGTATTTTAAACCAACAATATTTATAATACTATTGGAGATTTGAGTGGCGGCTCCACTTGTCGCCATAAATCTTCCTATAACAGCTCCAAAGCCAAGAATAATTGTCAGTGAACCTAAAGCATTCCCCAATCCTTTTTCGATAGCTTCTATCACCTGAGAAATTTCCAGCCCGGCAATCAGACCTGCAGATATAGAAGATATCAGAAATGCCAGGAAAGCATTAATCCTTAGTAAGATTAATCCAATAAGGACTAGTAGGGCAATAATTAATGTTAATAGCATTCCTCCAACAAGATAGTGATCTAGATAATAATGTATCAAAAATGAATGGTTGATAAATACTTAATCATGATTAAATTTAATAATCAAAAGCTTTTATTAATAAGTCATTTGATGCCGGTTGACAAAAATTAATACTCCTTCCCTAATTTTTGAGGTAATTTTTAGCAGCTTCAGAAGCAAAAAATTTATTATTCTTGGATAATATATACCGGTTTTTAAGTTTGGTATTTGGTATGATAAGTAAATTTTCTGAGATATTTATAGCGGCCAGATAGTTTGCACAACCTAATATTTCTCTATGTATTGGATGGTTATTTTCAAAATTTAATGCCAGATTAAATTGATTATTATACAAATAGAACCAATCAGGAATCCTGGCCAGATACTGCAAACTCGTGAAATAAAGTTGAAGAACTTCCTTCTCACTTGATGCCTTTATAAATTTATTTCGGATGGCAGGACTAAATTTTTTACTTGTCATACTACACCAAACACGCATTATTTCATCCTGGTGATCATCTTTGGAGAAATAAAACAAATCAGTCCGGTATCTGGAACAAATTATCGTCGCGCAATTCATAGTGAGATTTTCAACAAAAGATCTGAATTCATGACCAGAATTATTCTTGAATTCAAAGCTACTTGCACCAGCTCCTTGCACAGACAGTGAATACATTGTATTTTTTAACATAAAAGTTCTTTTATTGGTTAGCTCCTTTGCCTCCTAAAATGATCAATACTAGTATTTGATTCATCTGACTCATCTATTTCAGTGCCATTTGTTAAATAGAAAGGTACAGTTTCTTTTCTGAGTTCAAATGAAGCAAAAATTACTAGCGAAATCTCTCTCGATTTACCGTATTAATTGCTTTCTGAAATTCAATCACGATTGCTTTTAATGGTTCTGCATCTCCAATCCTATTGATTGACGGGCAACTCTCCTTTTCAACTTTTGCTTGTTTATGCGTTTTTTACTTTTTAAAAAGTATGTCAATCCGTTGACTTTTGCAAGTCTCCAGAATAATTTCAATTGAAATTGACTATTCAGCATAATTTTCTAATGCTCACTCCATATAAACAGATTCTATTTTATGAATGTGATATACTTCGGATTTTAGCAAGCAAACTGGATGTGGATCATAGTACAAGCATAGATTTTATAAATTTTAAATAAGAAATATGTATTAATTTTATATAACCATAATTAATTCTTATGACTTTAAATCAACTTGAGTACGCATTAGCTGTGGCACAGTTTGGTAGTTTTAAAAATGCTGCTGTTAAAAAGGCAATTAGCCAACCTGCATTAAGCATGCAAATTTTAAAGCTTGAAGACGAACTTGGACTTCGAATTTTCGATCGATCCAAAGCTCCCGTAAGCTTGACCGAAGATGGTAAGTTGTTCCTGGAGAGGGCCCAGGAAATCGTAACATCTGCTAACCGATTAACTGAATTTTCAAATAAACTGAATGATGAATTCAATGGAGAAATTAGACTAGGGATCATTCCCACCTTAGCTCCTTTTCTGGTGCCTCTATTTGTTGACCAATTGTTAAAAGATCTACCAATGATAAAATTGGATATTCACGAGATGGTTACAGAACGAGTGGTTAATAGTGTACGATCAGGCGAGATTGATGCAGGGATTATTTCTACTCCGATACAGGTATATGGAATCAAAAGCATTCCAATACTCTATGAAAAATTCTACATATACACTTCCGATCCTCATCTTAAAAATGATGAAAACGTAATTTTGGAAACTATTAATTATGAAATGCTCTGGTTATTGGAGGAAGGAAATTGTTTCAGAGATCAAATCAATAATTTTTGTGATCTGAATAAAATCAGGAAAAACAAACAATTCATTTATAGAAGCAATTCAATTGATGCCTTAATACGTATTGTGGATACAAAAGGCGGAATTACAATCCTTCCTGAACTATCAACGCTTAGTTTAACAGTAGATCAGGAAGAAAATGTTCGAAAAATTGCGGGGAAACCCAAAGCACGTGAAATAGCCATTATAGTGAGAAAGAATCATGATAAAGTCCGATTTATCGAAAAAATAAAACGCTATATTCAATCCAACATACCAAAATCAATGCTGAAAAGCGAAGGCTTAGAAATTGTAGATCCAGAAATAAAAATTGATTACCATAAAAGTTACTACAAAGGATTTGATTGAGCATGATAATTATAGCGGAAATATACTTTACGACGCGTCGTAATAATTAAGTAAAATATTTCTCTTATCAATAAACTACATCTTTTAGTATCTATAAAAGCTAGGTAATCAATTCTGAAGGTAGGTAACTGACAATCGTATCTTTAGCGAGAAGCTTTTGAATTGTATTTTATATGGCATAATCAGATTTTGTTGCAAAATCGAACAATCTAATGTCCCTTATTGAAACACTAACATTTATTCCATTTGTAACCAACTGATTTACTTATAATTACAATTTTGGCACTTCTATTGGTATATCAATTATGCTAAATTACGTATATAGGAATATCAATGGAACAATCAAAAAAGACATTATTTAGTTTTACTATACTATCTATGTTGATTCTATTTTCTGGGCCATTATTAGCGACAGAAAAAAATCAATCATCAAAAAGTGCACTTTTTAGTGAATCCGAACCGATTGAGATCGTTCTGCAAATGGACATGAAAAAGGTTTTTGATGATAAAAGTGACGATCCAGAATATACACCAGCATTACTGATTCAAAAAATTGGTGATAATAAAATAAGGACTTTTAATATAAAAATAAAGGCCAGAGGAAGAACCAGAAGGTTAGAAGATATTTGCGAATTTCCTCCGCTAAAAATAAACTTCGAAAAGAAATCTACTGAAAACACTGTTTTTGAAGGCCAGGATAAGATAAAAATGGTAACCCACTGTAAGGAATCTGATAGTTACCAGAACTACACGAATTTGGAATATCTTGTGTACAAAACCTATAACTTGATAACCGATTATAGTTATCAGGTTCGCCTGGTCCAGGTCACTTATCAGGATACTAAGCAAAACTATCCTGACTTGGAAAAAACCGGATTTTTTATTGAGGACGAAAATCAGATGGCCGATCGCATAGGTGGTTTTGTAACGGACAAAAAAATATGGAGCTCTGATAGCTGCAATCAACAAGTGGTTGATATATTCTCATTATTTCAATTTATGATTGGTAATACGGACTGGTGGATTCATACTCGGCACAATGTCGACCTGGTTCAGACTGAAAATAATGGCCTGATTCCCATACCTTTTGATTTTGATTATTCTGGGATAATTAATACACCTTACGCCGTACCTTCTACGCAATTACCGATTTTTGGAGTTAAAACCCGGTTTCTAAAAAATACTTGTCACGATGAATCTCATTATGATAACATAGTAACGCTTTACAATCAGAAAAAGCCTGAAATACTATCTATGATCGAACAAACAAAATATCTGGATAAAAGATATATTAGAACTTCTGTAAACTATATTGAACAGTTTTATAAAATAATAAATAATCCAGAGCAATTCGATAAATACCTCATCCAAACCTGTGATTTTATAAATAACCCTCCGGATAGGGCTTCAAAATAATACCTGATTTTCAATCCTTGCTGAATTTGCTGAATTAGACCCGTTAACGAGTATTTTTTCTGAAATGGTCTATTTTTAAAGAATCATGCATTGAAAGGAGGATGTGCTGTTTTAAAAATTTACTAACCTATAAAAAATTGTTTTGGATATGTAGAGAATCGCTTTTATAAAAAAGGCGATCATAGGATCGCCTTTTTTATTTTTTTAGTAGATTTTTTAAATCTGTTTTTTTTCTATCGACTAAGGAAAGATTTCTAAGTGCTTCTTCAAGTTTTGCAAAATAATTTTCTCTTGATTTACTGTCAAAAATAGATCCAGTCTCAATTTTTGAATGATAGTTTGGTTGAGTTAATATTTCCATGGAGTATGCATTTAAAATACCATTACCAATTTTATAACTTTATATATAGACAGATTTTTAAAAAAAAGGTTGCCTAGTCTAAGGATTTTTTAAACAAATGGTAAATAAATGTCTTTCTTAATGCAATTCATGATCCCGAATAGTCCAAAATGATGAGACATTTACAATTAATTCCCATATGTTGATTTTACAATAATCAGACCATAATCAATAAATAATAAATTATCTGAGTATTGAAACCGTGCCTTTTATAAAAAAACCAGTGTATGAAATCATATAATAATATACGCCATTGGGTTCATCGGTACCAGACCAGTGAAAATCCCTATCTTTTGAGCCAAATACTTCTTTTCCCCATCGATTAAATATTACTATTTGTTCAAATTGTTGGGCACAATTATCACGTGGTAAATCTGGAATATAATAGCTCTGGTTTATTTCATCATTGTTATTGGGTGTGAATACATTAGGAGGCAACATTTCATAGTTGATTTCCTCATCTCGTACCATTACCACCAATTTAAGCGAATCACTTTTAGGAACTAAACATTTGTAATCATTCAAAAGAATATTAAAAGTATATATGCCCGGTTTGTAGTCATCTGCCAACAATCCACAGTCTGTTTGCCAAATAAATTTGGAACTTATATTTGCCTTCCCAGTCGTTTGGTCAAAACCAACTCCTAAACCAGAGGCTTGAGTTTCATCCAACAAATTAAATGAAATCGGATCTCCATCGATATCAGTACCTACAATATTCAGGTCGATGAGCTGACCGGCATCAACGATTATGGTATCCTCCAAAACCTGCCCATCAATAAATATTTCCGGAGCATTGTTTAACGGAGGTAATATTTTTAGAGAAAGTTTTACGGTATCAGCATTTTGAACTTTGCATTTATCTTCATCTTCTACAATGAATAGTATTTCATACTCATCCCTTTGAAAAAGATTTACGTCATCACATGCTATTTGCCATTGTAAATTGGATTGAATGTTTGAACGCCCTGTTTGATTTTCAAAAGCGATCCCTAAATCATTCAAATCAAATCCTATACCTACTGCCTCAAGAAAAATAATATCTGTTGGATCTCCATCAAAAGCATGAACGTCAAAAAGTAAATTGTCTTCTATATGAACAATGAGTTCTTGGTCGGTATGGTCATTATCAAGAAGCACAATTGGAACATTATTGTCTGGAAGATCAATATGGATATTTAAGATAATACTATCTCTATTATCGATGCTGCATTGATCATAATCTTCGATATAAAGTTTTAATCGAAAGTCGTTTTTTAAACCAAAAGGATATATCTGACAATCTGTATTCCAATTGATATCAAAAGAGATTTTACCCTTTTCAAAGATTAGGGTATCAATTTTAATTCCAAACTTTGAAAGATCAAATCCATCACCTTCAGCAAAAAGTAAAATACTATCAAGATCATTATCTATCGCTTCAAATGGAAAGTTTATTAAAGAACCTTCTGTAAAGGATGCAGTTATCTCATCCTGAACTGGCCTAACAAACTTCGGGGGTTGATTGGGTGGAGTCTCAACCATCACAATAATTCGAATGGTATCCATCAATGGTAATGGGCACGTAAAATCCTGGGCAATCACATCGACTACCATTGGCTCTCCAGGTAAATATGGACAATCCGGAAAACAAAACTGAAATCCAAGCGTATCTTCGGGATTACTTAAAACTCCAATATTTGTAGAAAACAAATCCTTCAAATCCGCATCAAAATTAATCGGTATGGCACGCATTGTTATTTTTTCATTACCATCCATGTCTTTCACACTAAAATCAAAACATTTTGAATCCTCAACTTTGAGTGTGATGGTGTCCAGTTTGGAAGTATAAACGTCACTTCCAGGTGCCTTTACCTTAATCTGAGGTGGAACTCCAGGGTCAGGACAATCGAGTACAAATAGTTGAAAATCTCGAATCACCGTTCCGATTTTTATCCCCTTTCTGAATTCTTCGCAGCGAACTGAAAACACAAAAAGTCCTTCTTCCGATGGGGTTACAGTAAGAAAACCGTTGCTATCTATTTCTAAGGTAGGATTTCCAGGAATCTGATAGTTACTATTGATCCCAGGCACCCACGTTACATATGGATGAGGTGAAGGTGTCGGCGTTGGCAACGGCTCAAATGCTGAGGTATTTAATGGGGTAGCAAGACTATAAACTAATGAATCTCCATCAGCATCATATCCCCTAAAGTCAACATAATAAAATCGATTAACACAAGCATAATCGCTCAATGGAGGAAATAATTGTGGGGTTGAATTTCTAAATTCCTGCCCATTTTTTCGGATAGGAGGAAACTCAATATAAAATGTCTGCCCCGTTTCTTCTGGTTGAATTATATTATTAATAATGTTATTCCTGCAACATCGCTCCCAAACCATATAATACCCTTGTTCATCCGAAAAAAGTTGTGGATTCAAAGTAACCTCAGTCGAATACACAATACGATTTGTTACAAGCTTATCAGTTGTACATACTGGATTGGTGTAGGGTACATAATTTTCAGATTGGTATTGCATCGTAATTGACCTCACAAAAACATTATCTCTTTTGCGGAAAACAGATGCGCTGATTATTAAATCTTTTGCCTGGGGATCACCATTTACGACATCAAAATATTGAATTTGATTGAATAAATATCGATCCCCTTCGATATGTACAATTTCAAACTCACCACCAACAATATGAGTTGCTTGGGCAGAAACGCACACTATCAAATGAAAAATTATAAATAGGACAAGTATTCTCATCAAAATTAATATACCAAATGGGTCAAAATATACTAAAAATAATCCCGCGTCAAACGATTATGTTTAACTTTGTGGCCGAAATAGCTGTATGAAAAATAAAATTATTGAAAATGTCCAGATTGAGTCTATAGCCGCAGAAGGCAAATGCATTGCACGTATTGACGGCCAGGCTGTATTTGTGGAGGGTGTAGCTCCGCAGGATATCATTGACTTAAAAATCACGCGAAAGAAAAAAAGTTATCTGGAGGGGAAAGCTATAAAATTCCATACCTATTCCAGTCTAAGAGTAGATCCATTTTGCGAACATTTCGGTCTTTGCGGTGGATGTAAGTGGCAACATATTGGTTATGAATATCAAGTTGCTGCCAAAAGGCAACAAGTCATTGACAATTTTGAAAGAATTGGAAAATTTGATTTTCCAGCAGTAAACTCAATTATTGCGGCTGATAGCATTCAGTATTATCGCAATAAACTTGAGTTTACTTTCAACTATAAGCGTTGGCTAAGTCATGAAGAAATAAAATCATCAGAAGTAATCAATAGAAACGGTCTTGGATTTCATATTCCAAAGCAATTTGATAAAATCATCGATATTCACAACTGCTATCTTCAGCAGGATCCTTCAAATGACATCAGAAACAAGCTGCGGGATTTTGCCAATGCTAATCAATTGAGTTTTTACAATGTCACTGATTTTGTCGGATTATTAAGAAACTTAGTGATTAGAACAAGTACAACCAACCAACTCATGGTTATTGTACAATTTGGTGAAAAGGATGGTGATGGCATTAGGTTAGTTATGGATTTTATGCATAAATCATTTCCTCAGATTGACTCGCTTTATTATGTTGTCAATCTTAAAAAGAATGAAACATTTCATGACCAAGACTTAATATTATACCATGGGAAATCATTCATAGAAGAAAAGATCAGAGACCTTGTTTTTAAAATTGGGCCTAAATCCTTTTTTCAGACCAATACAGAACAAACCAAAAAATTGTATTCAAAAGCCATGGAAATGGCGAAACTGAAAGGAAATGAAATAGTATATGATCTTTATACTGGGACTGGAACTATAGCTAATTATATTGCAAAAAGTGCTCAAAAAGTAATTGGCATTGAAGAAATAAAAGAAGCCATCGATGACGCCAGTGAAAATGCAAAAACAAATAGTATAGAAAATTGTACTTTTATTGTGGGTGATATAAAGGGAATTCTAAATGAAGATCTTTTTATGGAACACGGTACACCCGATGTTATAATAACTGATCCACCCAGGGCAGGTATGCATCCAGAGGTAGTGGAAGGAATGATCCAGGCCAATCCCAACATAATTGTTTATATTAGCTGTAATCCGGCCACACAGGCCCGAGATCTAATTCGATTTACAGAATACTACAGTATCGAAGAAATTCAACCTTTTGATATGTTTCCACATACTCACCATCTAGAAAACATTGTTTCGTTAAAACGTAAAAATTAAATGGACATCAGTAACGACCCTGAACTAAATGGAAAATACCTAGGTACGATTTCTCAGGATTTTATCAAAGTAGCAGACAATATCAAAGAAGCCTCTTATCAAATCAGGAAACGAGGATTTTCTGATTTCCCAATATTTATTATTAGTGAAACAGAAATACCAATTGGGCAACTATTGTATAATAAAAAGGAGGTAGGAACGAAATGGAATTATTATGTAACCTATATTGATGAATTCATTGAAAGAAAAATAATTGAAAAAGAGAAAATAGATATGTTTAAGGAGACGTATAAAAATCCCGAAGAATTCTGCTGTCTTTTCGTAATCGATGCCGACTTCACCCGGTTTATATTTATCCCTTATCCTGAAGATTAATACTTTACGATAAATTCCTTAAACCCCTGCACCGGGAATTCATTAAACTCGACTTTTTCTACATAGGCCCAACCTGGCCCATTTTCACACATTTTAATAAATTGAATTAAACTGGATTCGCTTCCTTCTGCTTCGATTTGCACTAAACCATCTGGTCTATTTTTTACATAACCATAAATCCCAAGCAAAGTGGCTGTTTTTAAGGCAAATGCTCGATAACCGACCCCCTGCACCCTGCCTTTGACCACTATGGAATAATGACGATTATTTTTCAAAATAATTCTAAAGCATCTCTTGCATTATACTGACTCCCGCAGAAACTCCTAATCGATCTGCACCTGCTTCAATCATTTTTAAAGAAGTTGCCAGATCGCGAATACCTCCAGAAGCTTTTACTCCAATATTAGAATGAATAGTTGACCTGATCAATTTGATATGTTCGACCTTTGCACCTGATGGAGCAAACCCCGTAGATGTTTTGACAAAATCCGTCCCAGCATCCTGACAAATCAATGAAGCTTTAACAATTTCCTCGTCAGAAAGGTAGGCTGTTTCGATGATAACTTTCATAAGACAATTATTATCATGAATAATTTGAGCACATTTTGCCAATTCTATCTTTGTCCAACCCATTTCTGACTTAAATGCTGAAATATTCATGACGATATCCAATTCATTGGCGCCATTGTCAATGGCCAGCTTTATCTCATCAAGTTTATTTTCCGTCATTTGATATCCTAAAGGAAAACCTATGACCGTAACTAACTGAATTCCGTGATTCTTTATTTCTCGTGCAGCTTTTCGAACCCAGAATGTAGGCACACAAACACCAAGAAATTCATATTCAATAGCTTCCTCCACAAGTTGGTCAATATCTTTGGCAATTAACGTAGGTTTAAGTGCGGTGTGCTCAATAAATCGGTTTAGATTTCGCATATAAGAATTATAAAAAACCAGAAAATAGACAAGAACAATGACTCAAAACGAAAATACTCCACTATTTACTCGTCTGACATTTATTGCAAATATGAGTTCGAAAAATTTAATTAAGAAACCGATACCTATATTATTATGAAAAAATAATAACTCAATGATACATGCCACATTCTTTGCAAAACTTCTTTTTACCCGGGGGTCTTTTTTTAGGTATTTTCTTATGCCCAAAATAGGTCGGATCTGAATATTGCGGCTTTTCCATTTCCTTGGCTATTTTTTTTTGATTTTTTGCATTTTCCTCCATCCTCTGTTCATACTCTTCCACCTTTTTGTCAAAGTCCTTACTTATGGAGTTTTTGATTTCTTTTTTTTTCGTTTTTTTTGATTGTACTTCATAAGTAGCTCCCCGATCAAACTCTGGTCTGGTCTGGTCTTGTTTCTTACTTTTCTCAGCCTCCTGTGCTGAGCAAAAATTATAGGTAAAAAAAGCAAATAGGATAATTAATGAAATCTTCATACACCAACTTCAATTAAATGTAAAAACTGAACTTTTGAGGGGAAATATTAATCTAAGTGATTATTAATTATAAATCCTTCGACTCAAAACTCTGAAAAAGCACAACATACTCATAACCCATTTAGCAGAGGATTATTGTTATTGAATTAAAAATTAACTAATCCCGCTACCATTGTTTACAATTTGATCAGGTGTAACAAAAACCAATTTGCCTTCATGGTCCTCTGCCAACAGTATCATTCCATTTGATTCGATCCCCATAATTTTTCTTGGTGCTAAATTGACCAACACTGTTACTTGTTTACCAATCACCTCTTCCGGTTTAAAATGTTTGGCCACACCGCTAACAATGGTTCTTATATCCAGTCCTGTGTCCACCAGCAGTTTCAACAACTTATTGGATTTTTCTAGCTTTTCAGCCTCCAAAATTTTACCGATCCTCAAATCCATTTTTGTAAAATCATCATAAGAAATGATTTCTTTCATTGGAGCTACGACAGGTGCTTCGTCAATCATTTTTGAATTTTCTATCAGTGTATTTTTCAATTTTAAAATTTGATTCTCAATTTCCTCGTCTTCGATTTTGGTGAAGAGCAATTCTGGTTGTTGAACAATATTTCCTTCTTTGATAATATTTACAGTTCCAGCGGATTCCCAAAGCAACTTTTGAATTCCCAACATGTCGAAAATCTTTGTCGAGGTGAACGGCAAAAACGGCTCTCCCAATATTGCAAGGTTGGCTACAATTTGAGTTGCAATATTCATAATTGTTGCCACACGGTCTGGGTTAGTTTTTATTACTTTCCATGGTTCTGACTCAGCCAAATATTTATTTCCATTTCTGGCCAATTCCATATAATTAGCCATTGCTTCTCTAAACCGGAAAGCGTTTAAAGAATTTTCAATTGTCCCTGGCATGTTGCCAATTGATTGTATGATCTCCTCATCAATATCAAAAAGGACTCCTTTTGCCGGTACAATGCCACCATAATATTTATGAAGAAGCACCATTACTCTGTTTACAAAATTTCCTAGAATAGCTACCAGCTCATTATTGTTTTTTGCCTGGAAATCTTTCCATGTAAAGTCATTATCTTTTGTTTCAGGCGCATTGGCACACAAAGTATATCTCAACACATCTTCCTTCCCTTTGAAATCCTCTTGAAATTCATGTAACCATACTGCCCAGTTTCTTGAGGTTGATATCTTATTACCTTCCAGATTTAAAAACTCATTTGCCGGAATATTTTCAGGAAGAATAAACTCTCCGTGTTCCTTTAACATGCTTGGAAATATGATACAATGAAATACAATATTATCCTTTCCAATAAAATGTAATAGCCTGGTATCCTTGTCCTTCCAATACGGTTCCCAATCCTTGTTGTTTTGTTTTGCCCAGTCTTTGGTTGCTGATATATAGCCAATTGGTGCATCAAACCAAACATAAAGGACTTTACCTTCTGCACCTGCTAAAGGAACTGGCACACCCCAATTCAAGTCTCTTGTAACCGCTCTTGGTTGCAAACCCTGATCAATCCACGATTTGCACTGCCCATATACATTAGGTTTCCATTCTTTATGGTCGTTAAGAATCCATTGACGTAACCATGATTCATATTCATCTAAAGGCAAATACCAGTGTTTTGTTGTCTTTAATATTGGCTTGGAACCGCTCAACATAGACTTTGGATTGATTAATTCTGCAGGGCTTAGTGTAGAGCCACAGTTTTCACATTGATCTCCATATGCGTCTAGGTGACCACATTTTGGGCATGTACCACTTATGTAACGATCTGCTAAAAATTCATTTTGTTCCTCATCATAATATTGTTCGGACTCGATCTCTCTGAATGCTTTTTTATTATTGAGTGTTACAAAAAAATCTGAAGCTGTCTTATAATGTGTTTCATTTGAGGTTCTGGAATATATGTCAAAACTTATTCCAAATTCCTGAAAAGATTTTTTAATCAATCCATTATAAATGTTAGCTATTTCCTGTGGAGTTTTGCCTTCTTTTTTAGCCCTAATTGTAATTGGAACTCCATGTTCATCTGATCCACATACAAAAATGACGTCCTCCTTTTTGGATCTCAAATAACGAACATAAATATCAGCTGGAATATAAACCCCTGCTAAATGACCTATATGTATTGGACCATTGGCGTATGGTAAAGCTGAAGTGATGGTATGCCTTTTAAATGTTTTATTTGCCATGTAATAAAAAAATTTTGGCAAAGATAGGCATATCCTTTTTTAAGATTTGATTTGAAAGCTAATAATTGAATTATTTATCCAATAACAGGAAGTTTAATCTCGAAAATGGTATTCTTTCTGGGTTTTTTAAGCATTATTACTCCTCCTAGCTTTTCCACCGCAATTTTGGCAGTATACACTTCCAAACCTGTGCCTCCTGGTCTTGGACTACCTTTAAAAAATATGTTGAAAACTTTTCCTTCATCACCGGCCTGGATTCCAAATCCATTGTCTTCAATTGTAATCCAAAGATAATTATTCTTAAATTCTGCACGGATTTTTATCATTGAATCGCTTCGATCTTTATAAAGCATCGCGCTACGCACCATGTTTTCAACTATCAGGTTGAACAAGTTTTTATCACTATTCCAGTTGCCACTTGCCACAAGTTCAGTAACAATTGTGATGTTTGATTCCTCAGAAAAATCCGCAATACTGTTGATGGTTGTCATTATTTGATTCACTGGATCCATGATTTCAAAAATTGGTTTCTTTTGATATGTCTCATGAACCTCAATCAACCTGTACAATACATTATTTAAATTATTTGATACTTTATGAAGCGTGTTAAAATATTCAATTGACTTTAACTCTTTAGCTTCCATTACACCTAGGTTTATAATACCCTGCATGGTTGCAATCGGTCCTCGCAAATCATGCGAAGTTTTATAAATAAACTGATCCAAATCCTTTACGGCTTTTTCGAGTTCATGATTAGAGCGATCAAGTTCCAGAGTTCTTTCCTGTACCTTCTTATCCAGATCAATATTTATGTTTTTTAAAACCTCATTTTGCTTTTGAATGGTAATTTGAGCCTCTGCTAGTTGAACATTTTTCTTTTCTAAATTTTCTTTTTGAGCCTCAATCTTAGAATTGCTTTCGTTTAATTGCCTATTAATTTTATTGGTCTGTGCATAATTCCTAAAAATTACCACAATCAAAGCTGCACTCAGGGCTAGAATAGATAACAGAAAAAAACTTATTAGTTTACCAGTCGAAATTTGCTCATCCTTGTCTGCTAATTTACGCTGAGTTTGTTCTTCCAGCGTAGCTATCTGGACATTTGCCAAATTATTTGCAAGTTCTTCATTAAAAATGCTATCCTTCATTATGGAAAACATCTTTTGATATTGTAAAGCACTATCTACCATATTTTTGGCCTCATATATATTGGCATATAGACCATAATTATTTTTTATTCGCGTTTTATCTTTCAACTTGGTTAATAGGTTTTGACTTCGCTCCAAATAATTAATAGCCAGATTGAATTTTCCTTCCTGATATGCAATTTTTGCTAACAAATAGTAATTTGAAGATTCCAGTTTTTTATAGTTATTCTTAATACTTTCTTCCATAGATAAATCCAGAAAATATTTAGCTGAATCATACTCAAAATGATCAGCAAAAACATTAGAAATACCATTATATGCAAAACCTACCCTATATAATTGATTATACTTTTTAGATAATGTTATCGCTTTCTTAAAGGCATCTATAGCATTCTGCTTACTATCTTTATCCTCCAGCTCTGCATACACATCACCCATGTTGATATAATTGATAATGCAACTTGCAGTATCTTTAACTTCAAGCTTTAGCTTTAAGGATTTTAAGTAATATTCAAGCGCTCTTTTAGGATCGTCAATTCTATAATAAACTACACCTATATTGTTATAGGAAACACCCATTGCTCTTTTGTCTCCTTCTTCCTCTTTTAAAGCCAAAGATTTTGTGTGATATTCTAAGGCCTTATCATACCAGTTTAATTCATGATAAACTGCTCCTAATCCAGTATAAGCTGTGCCTAATATTACGCTATATTGATTTTTAGTACAAATTAAGGCAGCTCTATTGAATTTATTTAACGCTTCCTGATAGGACCCCATATATTTATAGTAATAACCCAGCTCTATTATAAATTTTGCCAGATAAACACTATCTCCATAAGAAAGCGCATATTCCAGACCTTGTTGTGAATATTTACCATACTCCTCATTATCAATAAATGTATATCCATTAGCCAAAACTGATAGAGCCTGAAGTTTGTCCTTACCTTTTAGTTCCGGAATAATTTCTTTTAAACTATCCAGATTAACCTGAGAAATTGCATTTTGCGAAGTAAAGGCAATGCAATAAAATATTAATAAATATTTAAATAATACAATTTTGATACGCTTTCTCACTTGGATTTCCATGCAGATTATTTAAAAAATAGATGGATTTTGATTCAATAAAAAAGAAAAAAATGAAAGAACAAAGTGATTTCACCAATAAAAAGTCTGATAGATATATGCTTATAATTATTCTAAGAAGTAGAAAATTATAATTTCTTCAAATATTATGTTACTTAACTAAAATAATACATTAAGTATAACACACACTAAAAACTGTACGGTATAAAGATTTTATTGTATTTTTATATGATTTTTTATAATTATTTTGATATTTAAAATAATATGTTTATGTTTGATATGTCAAAACATAACAAAAATTAAAACAGTAGGCTAAATCTTAAAACTTAATTGAAATGAAAACTAAACTTTTAACACTCGCACTTTTTGGAATTATGTCCCTATCTTTTATGGCTTGCAATGATGAAGAAATTGCACCATCCAAGGATGTCACTGTACAACAATCAACTGCAGATTGTGAATGCGAAGGTGGCCTTTTAGATAGAGAGCGCCCATAGTACACGTTATGACACTGTGTGTTCATCAGAATTAAAATTAATTAAAAAAATACTAAAATGAAACATCTTTTCCCAAAGTTAATTTTTATTGCTTTTCTAGTATTAGGAATTTCATCTTTCGTATTTATGAAAAACACCCGTGATAAATCAAATAAAGAAGAGGTTGGAAATGTCAGATTCAACTCTGAAATGGACAACGGATTTGAAGACCGGGAATAAATAGAGAAATCATTTTAATAAAACATAAAAAAAACCGGCATGCCGGTTTTTTTTATGTTTTCACTGATTCGATATCACTTTGATAAAATATAAATCAATTACAATACTGTTTTTGTTCGAAAAGAATTTGGGGGTTGAATTTCATCTTACACAAATAACATTATGAAGTTCAGATAAGCATTTCAAATACTAACAAAAACCATACTTTTTGCTTTATAAGCCTATTACAGCAAATTATATAGCTTTTACTTCAGCTTCCTCAATAAATTTTTTATGTAAAAATAGTATATTTGACAATCACTATGTTGATAATAAATGTCTTATACCGCATCCTTTCATTCTAACAGAATATATTTTACTATATTTATTTTGCTTCATATTTCCGTTGCATTATTTGCGCAAGGGAAAATCAAATTTGACAGAATTACAGTTGACAACGGTCTATCGCAGAGCAATATAAATTTCATATTACAAGACCACCAGGGATATATTTGGTTTGCAACTAACGGTGGTTTAAATAATTTTGATGGTTCTCAATTTCAAACTTTCACATACAATGAGTCAGACTCAACTTCAATTTCCAATAACATAATAAATCATATCTATGAAGATGACCTGAACACTTTATGGATTTCAACTCAAAATGGATTAAATGTATACAACAAATCAAATAATTCATTTGCAAAATTTAAAAGTGGATTAAACACACCTAATGATCTAAGCAGCAATCAGACAACATGTACAATTAAAGATAATTATGGGAATTATTGGATTGGAACCGCTGGTGGTGGATTAAATAAATATGATCCTAAAACTAAATTATTTAAAACGTTTAGAAATATAGATAAAAACGGAGAAAGCATTAGTTCTAACAATGTGACATGTCTTGAAAAAGATAAATATGGGTTTATCTGGGTTGGTACTGCTGACAATGGTCTGAACATGCTTGATCCCCGAACTGACAAATTCCTAAGGTATGTAAAATCCGAAATCAATAATGTTAATCAAAATATAAGCAGTAACCAGATCAAAACTATTTATGAAGACAATGATGGAGACCTCTGGATCGGGACATCTGCTGGAATTGACCAAATCAAGCCAAGCAACGGCCCGCGCAGTCTTAATAATAGGGATGAAATCATCAATATCAACAAAATAATAGCAAACCAACCAGTACTAAAAAGTAATATATTAAGTATATACCAGGGCACATCAGGACTTGTCTGGTTTGGAACCGCTGATAGTGGCTTAGGATTTATAAACAAATACTCTAATTATGCCGGGTCCTATACTATTGATCCCAACAGCGATTTTTCATTGTTGAGTAATAATATATCTGCAGTATTTGATGATAAATCAGGGATTTTATGGATTGGGACTAACGCTGGCATTAACATGATCGACAGGCAAAGTGATCGATTTACATGGCATAAAAGAACTTCTGGATTACCTAACACACTAAGCAGCAATAACATTCAGGCTATATACAAGGAAAATAGTGGCGTTTTATGGCTTGGAACTTTTGATAAAGGCTTAATAAAATATGACCCTTTAACAGAAATTTATACCAACTTTCTGTACGATGATTATTTAATTGAAGGGGAAAGCATCACAAAAAGAAACCGGCTTCTAAAAAAGTTTGACCAACGAAAAAAAGTAAAACCTCCAACCAAGATCCATTATCTTTCGCACAACAGAATTTACGCATTGCACAGAGACAAATCGAAACAATTATGGATTGGAACGGGTGGAGGAGGATTAAATATTTTGAATATTTCTTCAGGAAATATATTAAAATTCAATTATGACCCTGAAAATGATCAATCAATTAGCAGTGATTTTGTCAGATGCATCTTTGAAGACAGTAAAGGAAGAATTTGGATCGGAACCGAAGACGCTGGGCTTAACCTTTATTCAAATGGAGAGTTCAAAAGATATCTTTCTGATGAAAATGATATTTTTAGTATCGGTGGAAATGATGTGCGATCCATTGTAGAAGATAAAAATGGCCTCCTCTGGGTTGCTACTTTTGGCGGTGGATTGAATAAATTTGATCCTGAAAACGATAAATTCACAAGATATTTCCATTTAGAAAACAACCGAAATAGCTTATCAGGCAATTCGATTTATTCGATGTACATCGATGACGATGCCAAACTATGGATTGGAACAGTAGACGGGCTCAACATGCTTGATATCAAAACAAATCGATTTGAACAATTCGATATAAATAATGGACTTCGTTCCAATTCAATTTATGCCATACTTGATGATAAAAACGGAAACTTATGGATAAGTACTAATAAAGGCATTTCGAGATTAAACAAGAATACACATATTATAAAAAATTATGACAATGAAGACGGGTTGCAAAGCACCGAATTTAATAAGGGATCGGCTTTCGTGACAAACGACGGAGAAATGCTTTTTGGCGGAATCAATGGATATTGTACCTTTTTCCCATCAGAAATTACTGATAATTTATACAAACCAGATATACTGTTTACTAATTTCAAAATATTAAATGAAGAGGTTCCAATTGGTACTCCAGGATCTCCACTTCAAAAACATATTTCTGAAACAGATACAATTGTTCTTTCCTATAAAGATGTTTCGATATCCTTTGACTTTGTTGCTCTAAATTTTACAGATTCTAAGAAAAATAATTACGCTTATAAAATGGAGCCATTCGAATCCAGCTGGAATTATGTTGGAAATCGAAAATTTGCCAATTACACCAACCTTCAACCTGGAAATTATTCATTTCTCGTAAAAGCATCAAATAATGACGGAATATGGAATGAGGAGGGAAAATCAATATTTATTATAGTCAAGCCTCCAATTTGGCAAACCTGGTGGTTTTATTCGCTTATGGCGTTATTTATTTTCAGCTCTATCTTATTAATTATCCAACTTCGAACACGCGTACTTCATAAATCCAAAATCGCATTGGAAGATCAGGTAAAAATTAGAACCCAGCAGATTGAAAATCAAAATGCTGTTTTAGAACAGGCTAATAAAGAAATCCTGAATCAAAAAAATGAAATTGAAAGTCAAAATAAGTTATTGAATTCTCAAAACACTGAAATAACAAGGGCAAAAAGTGATCTTGACAAAACAAATGAAGAACTGATCACCATCAATTCCAACCTTGAACACATGGTTGCAGACCGAACTTCCAGCCTAAAATTCATGAATAATGAATTGATCAATGCCAACAACGAACTTGATCTTTTTATTTATCGAGCTTCTCATGATCTCAAAGGGCCTATTGCCAGATTATTAGGTATGACTCTTCTAGCCAAAATGGACAATAAGGACGAATCATTGAAGGAATATATTGATCTGATTGAGCGAGGCGCATTAGATATCAACAAAATACTGAACAAATTAAATAACATTCACTTTATAAATCGAGAAAATATAAATAGGGAAGAAATTGATTTTAATAAGATTATAAAGGAATGTAAAACCAATCTGACAACATATATCGACGAAGCCGACTTAATTATTAAAATGGTTGTTGAACCAGAATTCTCCCTAAAAAGCGATTACATTTTAATGAAAATCATTTTAGAAAATCTGCTTGAGAATGCTGTATTTTTTAAAAAAACAAAGAAAGCGGAAATCGAAGTCAATTTGAAAACATCAAGAAAATCAATTATAATAAGTGTTGAAGACAATGGCTTGGGAATCCTCAAAGAACAACATGAAAAAATATTTGAAATGTTCTACCGCGGATCAGAGCGATCAAAAGGAAATGGTCTCGGACTATATCTGGTGAGAAAGGCTGTTCAAAAACTTCATGGAAGAATTGAAGTAGAAAGTCTGGAAGGAAAATATGCATGTTTTACCATCTCCTTTCCAAAAGTCATCGTGCCAAAAGAGTTGGAGTCGCTTGTTAACTAGATTTATACTGCCATCAGCACAATTATTGATCGATCATTGATAGTCAATAAACGCTTATCAATTTTCTTTCCTTTTCCGACTTCAGTAAAATCATTAGGAGCTTCTTCAGCAGTATCCACGACTTTATACCACTTTTTCTCTTTCAATTGTGGTATTTGAAATTTAAGGCTTTTCCAAAAAGCATTCACCATAACATGGACGATCTCACCAGCCTGTGGATGCAATAATGTAAATGCCAAACTCTGAGAATTTTCTGACCAATCAGGCTTATTTAGTTCGATTCCGTGCCAGGTGATGTGCGGTTCTTCAATATCTTCAAAGGAAGCCAATAAATCTTCAATTTTAAAAATTTCCAACCCTTGTGTAAACGAAATCAGTCCCTTGACAAATTCCAGTAAGCGTTCATTTTTATTGACAAGTTCCCAATCAAACCAGCTCACTTCATTGTCCTGACAATACGCATTGTTATTACCATTCTGTGTTCGTCGTACCTCATCACCCATCAATAACATGGGTGTCCCTTGTGAAAAAAAAGTAAGCGTCAAAAAATTCTTGATTTGGCGCAATCGAAGTGCATTGATATAGGGATCTTTGGTTGCTCCTTCCACACCACAATTCCAACTATAATTTACATCCGAACCATCTCTACTATTTTCGAGGTTATCCTCATTGTGCTTTATGTTATAGGAAACCAAATCATTTAATGTAAAACCATCGTGGCAGGACACAAAATGAATGCTGCGATTTGGCTCCCGGTTCGGATCATTGTAGACATCCGGGCTGGCCATAATTTTTGAAGCAAATTTGGAAACCATGCCTTTATCTCCTTTTATAAAACGACGAACATGATCTCGGTATTTCCCATTCCATTCAGCCCATCGGTCACCAATAAATGAACCGACCTGGTAAAGTCCTGCTGCATCCCAGGCTTCAGCTATAATTTTAGTGCCTGCTAAAACCGGATCAGATTCAATTTCCCATAAGACCGGTGGGTTTTTTAATGGCTCTCCAAACTCATCACGGGAAAGTACAGACGCCAAATCAAATCGAAATCCATCGATATGATACTCTGTAACCCAACTTCTAAGACAATCCATAATCATTCTTTTAACTATAGAATGATTGGCATTTAAGGTATTTCCACATCCAGAATAATCCAAATAATCACTTTTTTCATTATTTAGAATATAATAGGCCTTATTTTCCAAGGCACGAAATGAAAGAATTGGGCCATCAATTCTACCTTCTGCAGTATGATTAAACACAACATCCAAGATGACCTCAATGCCGGCCTTGTGAAATGCCTTTACCATCTCTCTAAACTCATTGGCTATTTCTACCGCATTCTCATTGCTCCCATAGCCAGCATGTGGAGCAAAAAAAGCTATTTGGCTATATCCCCAATAATTTTTATTCCCAGGTTGGGCATCCTGCTCATCAAAAAACTGGATCGGCATGAGTTCAACGGCTGTTATCCCTAAGGTTTTCAAATAAGGGATTTTTTCTATTAATCCCAGGTAGGTCCCCCGTTTAGATTTTTCAATACCGGAATTTTCATTTTTAGTAAACCCTCCAACATGCATTTCATAAATAATGGTCGTTGAATATGGCCTCTGAATCGGAGTATCATTTTCCCAGTCAAATTGGTATGGATCTACAACAATACTTTTAAGCGCTTTCCCATAATTATTGCCTGGATTTTTGGCGGCTTGCCTTGAATAAATTTTATATCCACCCAATGCTCTGGCATATGGATCTATAAGCAGTTTGTTTTCATCAAAAATATCACCCGGAGTTGGGTTTTTAGGTCCAAATACCCGATATCCGTAGAGTTGTCCATGCTTTATTCCTGGTAAAAATATATGCCAATAGTAAAAAGTCCTGTTTTTACGCGGATCAAGTTTGATCACTTCAGTTGGAACTTCATCTTCTTCGTTGGCAAATAGTAATAGGTCAATCTGTCTAGCATTTTTAGAAAAAATACTAAAATTAACTCCTTCAGGATAGCACGTAGCACCAAGCGGATGACTATTTCCATGAGGTATATTGACAAAACTAACCATACCTAAATCAATTTATTCACTAAAGTCCGGCAAGATTCTAAAAATAATCGATTAAAAAAAAGGAAGGGCTATATCAATAAAAGGAATTGCTCATAGTATTCCTGAATTCCGGTCAGATTATTTGAAGGCACGGGTTTTTGATCAATTGAAATAAATGAGCCCAGGGTTCTGATGTCTTTTTGCTCGAATGAAGCCTTGCCTGTAATCGCAGCACCAAAAGCGGAGGCCTGCTTTAAATCGGTTAGATAAAAACACGAATCAGGATAAAATGACGTCATCAATGTATTGTAGCTATCATTCTGGCTAAAACCTCCTTCTGTAAAAACATCCATCCCCTTTGTGATATCTGCACGATCAAATGAAACTTTGGTTTGAATCGCAAGCGATAGATTAAGTACAGCCAGGGCTTCTTCATAATTATGAAAAAAATCTGGGATCAGCTCCTCTGACCGGAAATCTGCCAGAGAAAATACTTTATCTCCTTCTACAACTCTAGCTTCAGAATTTGGGAACTGACCTATTCCTTTAGCTACACTTGGCAGGATAAACTTATTTTTTTCATTTAATATTTTCTGAAAAACTCTTTCATTGAACAACGGAAAATCATTTCGATTATGGATTTTTTGCAATAGCTCAACATAATATTCAAACTCCATCCCCCCCAGGAAGATTGCCGTTTTTACGGGTTTCCAAAAAGCATTTAAATTATAAAAAACAACTTTGCCTAGTTCGTCAGGCTCAAATTTAACTTTTCCCTTTTCATTCATAATCACACACCAGGTTCCGGTCGAATTGAGCAAAAAAGGTCTATCCATCGAGATAAGATAGGGCAACATAGCAGCATTCGAATCATGGATTCCTGCCGTCACAATTGTATCGTTACTCAGACCGGTTTTTAAGGCGATTTCTGACTTGATTGTACCAAGTACATCCCATGGATTTTTGAAGGAATTAGGGAGTAAAGACCGGATGTTCAATTTATCTGCCACAACAGACCATGTATTTGTGCCAAAATTCCAAAGATAAGTATGATTTCCTGCATAGGTTGGATCAGCACAAACCTCACCTGTCAACCAAAATCCAAAATATTGTGCATAGAGCAACAGGTGCTTTGCTTTAGAAAATTCTTTAGGAAATTTCAGTTGCGAAAAATATATCCCTTTCGCCGGATTTATCAATAAATTGAAATTGGGTGTTGCAGTCGATTTTTGTAAAGCAACTGGATCGCCACAAAGTCGGTAAAATTGGTCATGAAAAGCTTCTCCCGGATCAGTAGTGTATGCCACCTGAGGCACTACATTGTCCCCTTCATCATCTACCAAACTATAGGTAGCACCATGTGCAGAAGTCGAAATCACCTTGATATTGTATTTTGA